>DATGDQ010000300.1:0-6881 GCA_035310785.1 Gemmatimonadaceae bacterium
ATCATTCCGGGGATCACGGTGATCCCGTCGGGCACGTGGGGCGTGAATCGCGCGCAGGAGGCGGGGTGCTCGTACTGCGCGGGCGGATGAGGCGCGAGTGAATCGTTGAGCGCGGCGGCGCGCGCATGCAGATGCGCCGCCGCGCGACTCAGCTGCCCGACACCAGCTTCTGAAAACGCGGTTCTGATCTCAAGGGTGCGAACGTCGGATCGATCTTGAGCCAGCCCGGCGAAAGGTGATACGGAACCTTGAGCAGTGGCTCGAGATGGTCGAGCGCCTTGTTCTTGTCGCCAGTGAGCATGTAGATCCGCACGAGCAGCTGCTGTATGTAGGGTCCGGTGTAACCATCCTTGGAAATCGGAAGGCTCGCTGCGGCCTTCTCCCCTTCGCGAACCGCCTCCGCGCGCTTGCCGAGGTAGGCGAGCGCAAGTCCGTGGAACACTCGACGTTGTGCATCGTCGGGAGTCGAAACCAGGATCTTCTCGATGGCGACGCGCGCGGAATCCGCGTACGCGCGCATCCGAAGCGAGTCTCCGCGCAATGCGTACATCTGGGCGAGAACGATGCCCCACGTGCTTCGATCGTCATCGAACGCGGCGGGAGAGAGCCGCAACAGCAACTGCTGCTGCTGCTCATCGAGAACCCAATAAAGATCCCAGTAGTTGCCCACCTGGGCGACCAACGCCGTCGGATCCGTACGGGTCTCCGCCGCCGCAATAATGGATCGAGCCGACGCGAGATCTCCCTTTGCGAGCTCGATCATCGCCCGATTCTCGATCAGGGCCAACTTGTCAGGCCCCAACGCCAGTGTGCGTTCGGCAACGGCGACTGCCTCCGGATAGCGGCGAAGCCGAAGCAACGTGAAACCAAGGCGTCGCCCGGTAACGATCGACCGCGGATCCAGCTTGGAAGCGCGGGTCAGCGTCACCAGCGCGGAATCCCACTGTCCAAGACTCTGCTGATTGAGCGAGGCGGCGGTGAGCAGATCCACATCGGAAGGCGAGCGGCGCAATCCCTCGGCATACTCGCTGGCAGCGCGCTGGAAATCGGCCTTCACGTTGGCGTAGTAGTCACCGAGAGCCAGGTGTCCGTCCGACCGCTCGGGTGCGAGCTCGAGCCCTCGTTCTGCTGCCTGGCGGGACAGCTCTGCGACATCCTGCGAAGGTGCGCCATTCGCATACTCCCCTGCATATGCGCGCGACAAACGGGTCCATGCGAGAGCGAAGCCCGGATCGATCGCGGTCGCCTGCTCGTAGAATCCGGCCGCTCGACGCAAGGACACGGCATCCACCGCAGACATGTTTCCCGAAGCTGCATCTCCGCGAAGGAATGCGTCATACGCTGCGAGGTTCGTCGTGGGTCGCTCCACGAGTTTACGCTGCGCGCTGTCTCCCAGCGCGACATTGAGCGCGGTGGCGACCCTGCTCGCAATGTCCGTCTGTACCTTGAACACATCCGTCAGATTCGCATCGAACGATTCCTGCCACGCCGTCGATGCGCTCGCCGCCTTGATCAGCTCGGGGCTCACCTGCACCCGGCTCGTACCATCTGCGGATTTCGCCCACCGCACCTTGCCGATGAGCAGATAATCCACGCCGAGCTCGCGCGCGATCTGCTGCGATGTCTTCGTGGTATGCCGATATTCTCCCGAGCTGCTCGACGCGGTGACTTGCAGGCCGGGAAGCGATGTGAGCTTCCCGCGCACGGCATCGGTAATGCCGTCCGCGAAATACGCGGCGCTCGTGTCGCCGATGTTCTCGAAGGGAAGCACTGCCACGAGACGCACTCCCGTGGGTCGATCGCCCGAACGGTTGCGACTCCACCCGAACAACAGCCCGAGCCCGATGGCGACGCCGAGCACGAGTGCGGCAAAGAGCGGGCGCCGTGATCGCGAAGCGAAAGCGTGGCTGCTCGGAGGGTGCGCTGCGGCATCCGAGCGCGACGCAGATGCCGGCGCATTCTGGGCGGACACTGTCGCCGCCGTCTGAGTCGTAGCGGATGCCGACGTCAGCGCGCGCGCAAAGTCGGCGGCGTTCGCGAACCGGTCCGCCGGGACCGGCGCCAGCGCCTGCGCCACCGCCAGCGCCACCCCCTCCGGCACCGTCGGCCGCGCCAGTCGCACGTCCGGCGCCGTGCTCGTGAACCGCTTCGCAATCACCGCCTGCGCCGTCGGCCCCGTGAACGGCGGCTCCCCCGCCAACATCTCGTAGAGCACCGTGCCCAGCGAATAGATGTCGGAGAGCGCGCTCACGTCCGCCTCCCCACTCGCCTGCTCCGGACTCATGTACGCCGGCGTCCCCAGCGTCACCCCCGTCTCCGTCAGCTTCGACCCGCTCGCTGCCAGCGACCGCGCGATCCCGAAGTCCGCCACCAGCGTGTTCCCATCCTCGGTCAACAGCAGATTCTCCGGCTTGATGTCCCGGTGAATCACCCCGTGCGAGTGCGCGTACTGGAGCGCCTGCGCCGCCTGCGTCGCGATCCGCACCGCGTCCGCCACCGGCAGCTGCCGCTCGCGCTCGAGCCGGTCGCGCAGACTCTCCCCCTCCACGTACGGCATCGTGAACCACAGCCGCCCCCCCGTCTCCCCCGAGTCGAGCACCGTGAGGATGTGCGGGTGCTGGAGCCGGGCGGCGAGCCGGATCTCCCGCTGAAAACGCTCCGGCCCCAGGGCACTGCCCAGATCCGGGTGCAGCACCTTGAGCGCGACCTCGCGCCCGTGGCGCAGGTCGTGGGCGAGATAGACCGTCGCCATCCCGCCCGCGCCCAAGGTGCGCACGAGCTCATAGCTGCCACCGAGGGATTGCTGCAGCTGCTCGGGAAGCTCCACGGCACCACAAGGATATGAGTCCGTGCGAATATGCGCTCCCGCCACCGCCGGAGCAAACGCGCTCTACCCCGGAGCGTGCGTTGCTGCTATCGTATTGCGCTACGGCAGCTTACTCACCGCGGGTGTGATCTGAGCGATCTACTGGAGCAGCTTCGCGTCGGTCTAGCCAATTACGCGATCGAGCGCGAGCTCGGGCGCGGCGGCATGGCGACGGTATTCCTCGCCCAGGATCTTCGCCATGGGCGCCCCGTCGCGCTCAAAGTGCTGCATCCGGAGCTCGCCGCGAGCCTCGGACCCGAGCGCTTTCAGCGCGAGATCCGCGTGGCTGCACGACTCCAGCACCCGCACATCCTCACGGTGCACGATTCCGGCGTCGTCGAGCCCATACCGGGAAGCGGCGGCACGCCAGCGTACTGGTTCACGATGCCCTACGTCGAGGGCGAGAGTCTTCGCAGCCGACTCGATCGCGAGCGACAGCTTCCCATAGATCAGGCGCTCCAGATCGCGCGTGAAGCGGCTCGCGCGCTCGACTATGCGCACCAGCACGGCGTGATCCATCGCGACATCAAGCCCGAGAACATCCTGCTCACGGAGGATGGCTCGACGCTCGTCGCCGACTTTGGAATCGCGCGCGCGCTCGTTGGAGAGGAAGGGCTCACGCAAACGGGAATCGCGATCGGCACGCCGGCGTACATGAGTCCCGAGCAGGCGAGTGCGGACAAGAGCACCGACGCGCGCACGGACACTTACGCCTTGGGCGCCGTGCTGTACGAGATGCTCGCCGGCGAGCAGCCGTACACCGGTGCCACCGCGCAGGCGGTGATCCTCAAGCGCTTCACGGAGCCGGTGCCGAGCGTGCGCACGACACGCCCGAACGTGCCGGAGTCCGTCGACGTGGCGATTCAACGCGCGCTCGCACCCGTGCCGGCAGACCGGTTTGCCAGCGCCGCGGAATTCGCCCGAGCGATCGGATCCGCTGCGACATCGGCGGCGACGGCGGCCACCCCGCCCGTTCCTTCCGCAGAGCGCGCCGCAGCGGCAATGCCCTCGAATTCTCCCGAGCCCGGGCCGATCGGCGCTGCCAGAATCGGCAAGCGTCCGCGTGTGCCCGTGTTCGCGGCTGCCCTCATCGTGGGCTTTCTGCTCGGCCTCGGCGTGCTGTTCGCGTGGCGCCAGTCCCGGGTCTCGACGCCGGCCAACGGCGCGCGCGTGCTCGCGGTGCTGCCATTCGAGAATCTCGGCGACTCGGCCAACGCGTATCTCGCCGATGGGATCACGAACGAGTTGCGCGGCAAGCTGTCGGAGCTGAGCACGATTCAGGTGATCGCGCGCGGCAGCTCGGCCCAATATCGCCACACGACGAAGACACCGCAGGAAATCGCGCGCGAGCTCGGCGCCGACTATCTGCTCACCGCCACGGTGCAGTGGGAGAAGCGGCCCGACGGCACGAGCCGCGTGAGAGTGAGTCCCGAATTGGTGGACGTCAGCGAAGGTCGCGCACCGCGCACGAAGTGGCAGCAACCCTTCGATGCCTCCATCACCGATGTCTTTCAGGTGCAGGCGGACATCGCGAATCAGGTCGCGAGCGCGCTCGACGTCGCCCTCGGCAGTGGGCAGCGCCAGACGCTCACCGAAAAGCCGACCGCGAATCTGGCGGCGTACGATGCCTATCTGAAGGGTGAGGCGACACAGGGCCTCATCATCGCGGATGCGAATTCGCTGAAGAGCGCGATCACCTACTACGAGCAGGCCGTTGCGCTCGACTCGAGCTTCGCAAAAGCATGGACGCAGCTCTCCCGCGCGCATTCCGCGTACTACTTCAACGCGTTTCCAAGTCCGGCCTCCGCGGCCGCAGCAAAGCAGGCTGTCGAACACGCCTTGGCGCTGGCACCTGGGAAGCCGGAGACGCAGCTCGCGTATGGTGAGTATCAGGAGTTCATCAACAAGGACCTGGAAGCCGCGCTCGTGTCGTACAAGTCGGGAATCCGGCTGGCTCCCGAGGATCCCGATCTGCTCACCTCTGCTGCACTGGCGGAGCAGAGTCTGGGCCGCTGGGATGAAGCAGAAAAGAACCTCGAGCGTGGCCGAACGATCGATCCACGTTCTCCAACCACTTCGCGGCGACTGGCGCAGACGCTTCTGCGCCTGCGTCGCTATCCGGAGGGGATGGCGGAGGTGGATCGGTCCTTGAAGATCGCGCCATCGAATCTCGATCTGCTGGAGTGCAAGGTGATGTTGTACCTGGCACAGGGAGACCTGGAGTCCGCACGCAACGTGATTCGCTCCGCGCCTCCAACGGTCGAACCCACCGGCCTGGTTGCGTATTTCGGAAACTACTGGGATCTCGCGTGGGTTCTCGACGATCCGCGGCAACAGTTGCTGTTGCGCCTCACGCCGAGCGCGTTCGATGGAGACCGCGGATCGTGGGGCATCGTGCTGGCACAGACGTACTACTTCCGCGGCGATCACGAACGCGCGCGGATTTACGCAGACTCGGCGCGAATCGGGTTCGAGCAGTCGCTCGCATCCGCTCCAAATGATGCGCAGCGACACGTCATCAACGGCCTCGCGCTCGCGTATGCGGGACGCAAGGCCGAAGCGGAGGCGGAGGGCGAACGCGGTGTGTCTCTCCTGCCCTCTTCAAAAGACAATTACGTGGGGTCGTACATCCAGCACCAGCTCGCGCGCATCTACATACTTACCGGAAATCAGAACAAGGCGATGGACCAGCTGGAGCCGTTGTTGAAGACACCCTATTTTCTCTCTCCCGCCTGGCTGCGCATCGATCCGAACTTCGCACCGCTCAAGGGCAATCCGAGATTCGAGCGGCTGATCGCGACGAAATAGCGAGCGCCTCGGAGAATTCGCGAAGCGCTAGTCGCCGCGCGCCAGCCGATCCGCCTCCGCCACTCGCTGCTCCGCCACTCGCCAATCGACGATCGGCGCGACCTCCTCATCGCTCATCGTCAGGAGCGCGTTCGCGCGCTCGATCACGCGCTCGCCGTTCGGCACTGTGTGTCCCCACCACAGCTCCGTCGCGCGGCACAACCGTTCTTCCTTGGCGAGCGACGCCGGCGTGCGGAACACGCCCGCGGCATGGACGCGCGCGTGCACGCCTTCATGCAGCATCGACGACGCGATCTCCGCGAGCGAGAAGTCGCGGTTGACGATGAACGTGAGCTCGCAGAGGATGCGCCGAGTCTCGGAGAAGAAGGCGCCACGGCACGCGAAGCGCTTGACGTCGATGCCCGCGATGTCCGTCCTCATCCGACGCAGCCTCGCGGGCGCGTACCGCTCGATCAGCGCGAGCACGGCATCGAGCCGCGCGAACACATCCTCATCGGAGATGTCCGGCCGCGTGTTCTCGAGCACCACATCGATGCCTCGCACCGTGCGCCGTATGCGATGCGGCTCCTGCGGAATCCCCAGCGCGGATCGAAGGCGCTCACCGAATCCTGGTGTCATGCGCGTAACATCGGCCGCGCGCGAATTGCGGGCAACGGCGCGCGCGAGCGGCGCACGAGCTCAGCCGCCGCCCGCCACCAGCTTCTGAAAGCGCGGCTCGCCGCGGAGCGGCGCAAAATTGGGGTCGATCCTGAGCCACGCGGGTGAGAGATGATACGGCACCTTGAGCAGCGGCTCGAGCGCGTCGAGCGCCTTCTGCTTTTCGCCGGTCAGAAGATAGATGCGGACGAGCAGATGTTGGTTGTAGGGACCGGAGTACCCGTCAGTCGAGAGTGGATCCAGCTCGACGGCCTTCTCCCCTTCACGAATGGCTTCGGCGCGGCGACCGAGATACGCGAGTGCCAGCCCATGAAACGCCCGGCGCTGCGCGTCGAGTGGCGCCGATTGCAGGGTTTGTTCGTTCGCGATGCGGGCCGTATCCGCATACGCGCGCATCTTGATCGAGTCTCCCCGCAGCTGGTATGTCTGCGCCAGAACCATACTCCAGGTAGCTATGTCGTCGAAGGCGGCGGGAGAGAGCCGCAGGAGAAGCTGCTGCTGGGGCTCATCGAGTACCCAGTACAAATCCCAGTAGTTTGCAAAAAATGAG
>DATGDQ010000301.1:0-1514 GCA_035310785.1 Gemmatimonadaceae bacterium
GTCGGCCGGTGGTGACATATCACTGTGAGCGCATCGATCGCTGACCCCAGACTCGACGGCCGCGCGATCAAGCGCATCGCGTACGAGCCCGAAACGATCGCCGCCCGCGTGAGCGAGCTCGGCGCGGAGATCTCCGCGGATTATCCCGACGGGGACTTGCTCGTCTTGGGTCTGCTGAAGGGAAGTTTTATATTTCTTGGTGACTTGGTGCGCCACATAACCCGTCCCATCCAGGTAGATTTCCTCGTCGCCGCGAGTTACGGCTCGGATACGATCTCGAGCGGTGACGTGCACATGGTCTACGATCCGGAGACGGTGCTCGCCGGGCGCCACATTCTCCTGGTCGAGGACATCGTCGACTCGGGACGAACCCTCAGCCGGCTCATGGACCTGCTTTCGGTCCGTCGTCCGCGATCGCTGGCGATCTGCGCACTCCTCCACAAGCACATTGCCGAGCACCTGCGTTATCCTGTTCGGTACGTGGGTTTTGATGCGCCGAACGAATTTCTGGTCGGATACGGATTGGATCATGCGGAGAATTTCCGCCATCTCCCTTATATCGCGAGCTTGCAGTAATGGCTGACCGCACACCTCCCCCGAAGCGCGACTTTAGCTGGGGCAAGATCTCGAAGACGCTCTCGCTCTGGATCATCGTCATCCTGATCCCGATCGTCTTCATGCAGGTCAATGGTGCACGCGACCAAACGACCGAGATCGACTACTCCACGTATAGTCAGCAGCTCGACCAGGACAACATCCAGAAGATTTCGATCCAGGAAGGCAAGGTCATCAACGGCGATTTCAAGCACAAGATTCCCAACGTCGCCGCCGGAAAGGATGTCCTGCACTTCTCGGTTCGCCTGCCGGTTGCGAACGATCCCAAGGAAGTGGAGCGTCTGCGCGCGAAGGGAGTCGAGATCAGCGCCACCGATGCGAAGGTCTCCATTCTGGGCCAGCTCCTCGTGTACCTGCCGTTCCTGTTCGTCGTTGGACTCTTCTTCTTCATCTTCCGCCAGATGCAGGCGGGTGGCGCGAAAGCGTTCAGCTTCGGCAAGAGCAAGGCGAAGCTGCTCACGGGCGACACACCCAAGGTGACGTTCGCCGACGTGGCGGGCGCGGACGAGGCCAAGGAGGAGCTCGAGGAGATCATCGAGTTCCTGCGCGATCCCCAGAAATACACGCGACTGGGTGGGCGGCTCCCGAAGGGTGTGCTGCTCGTCGGTCCTCCGGGAACCGGCAAGACGCTCCTCGCGCGCGCCGTGGCCGGTGAGGCGGGTGTTCCCTTCTTCTCCATCTCCGGCTCCGACTTCGTGGAGATGTTCGTCGGCGTGGGCGCGAGCCGCGTCCGCGACCTCTTCGAGCAGGGCAAGAAGAACGCGCCCTGCATCATCTTCATCGACGAAATTGACGCCGTGGGCCGCCATCGTGGCGCGGGCCTGGGCGGCGGACACGACGAGCGCGAACAGACCCTGAACCAGTTACTGGTCGAGATGGACGGCTTCGAGTCCAACGAC
>DATGDQ010000302.1:0-3656 GCA_035310785.1 Gemmatimonadaceae bacterium
CAAGCCCGAGAACATTCTGCTCTCCGGACGCCACGCGCACGTGGTGGATTTCGGCGTGGCAAAAGCGCTCTCGGCGTCTGCAGTCGACGGCAGCGAAAATGGATTGACATCGGTTGGGATCGCGCTTGGAACACCGGCGTACATGGCGCCGGAGCAGGCCGCGGCGGATCCGCAGAGCGACCACCGCGTCGACATCTACGCACTCGGCGTCGTCGCGTACGAAGTACTCACGGGTGCACATCCGTTCGCCGGACGACGGGCGCAAGGGCTTCTGGTCGCGCACGCGACGGAGATACCCGAGCCGATCGCGAGACGGCGCCCATCGATTCCCGCAACGCTGGCGAATCTTGTCGAGCGCATGCTCGAAAAGCGTCCCGCGGACCGCCCCGCGAGCGCCGAGCAGGTGTTGCGCGAGCTGGATGTCGTGTCGACGCCGACGGAAACGCGACCGATCGCGGTGACGACCGCCGGTGGCACCTCCGCACCGCCGGGTGCGTCACCAACCGTGCCCACCGCCAGCCCAGTTTCGCGCACTCGTCGTTGGGGAATTCTCGGCGCCGCGATTGCGGGAGCCGCTCTCATAATCGGCCTGGTCGTCCTCGCGGGTCATCGGCAAGCGCCGGTTCTCGAGGCGAAGCGCGTCGTCGTCGCGACGTTCGCCAACAAGAGCGGCGATCGCACGCTCGATCCGCTCGGCGCGATGGCTGCCGATTGGATCGCGCGCGGGCTCGCTCGCACGGGGCTCGTGGATGTGGCGGGCACGGCGGCGGAGCTCGCGGCGCGCACGAACGGAACCGAAGCAAGCAACCTCCAGGCTTTGGCCGAGGAGGCGCGAGCGGGGCTGGTGATTTCGGGCGCGTTCTATCGGCAAGGCGACAGTGTATTGCTCGAGGCCGATTTCACCGATGCGCGAACGCGAAAGTTGCTGCAGTCGGTGGGACCGATCTCCGCTCCAATATCCGCTCCGCTACAGGGCGTGGAACGATTGCGCCAGCGAGTCACGGGAAGCCTCGCGGCGGTCGTCGACACGAGGTTGGCAGAGCTGGCCGGACTGACGAGCAATCCGCCGAGCTACGACGCCTATCGCGAGTTCCTCACGGCAGAGAATCTCTTCTATACGGACGACAGCGCAGCAATCGCGCACTATCGAAATGCGTCAGCGCTCGATTCCTCGTACCTCTTTCCGTTGTTGCGTGAGGTTGCCGCACTTTCGAACCGCAGTTCGTTTGCGGCGGCGGACTCGGTCAGCCAGCTGCTCCAACGCAAGCGCAACCTGCTCTCGCCCTACGAAACGTCCTACCTGGATGCCTTGTTGGCGGATGAGCGAGGTGATCCACCCACAGCGTATGTTGCGGCCAAGGCGATGATGGATGCTGCCCCGAAGGCTGATTTTCCGGTGTATCTCGCGGCTGACTACGCGAACGGCGTCAACAAGCCGCGTGAGGCGTTGGCGCTGCTGAAGCGCCTTGATCCCGAAGCGGGCGCGCTGCGCGGCCGTGTCTACTACTTCGCCTATTACAGCTCTGCCTTGCACGCGCTCGGAGACTATGAAGGTGAGCTCGAGATCGCGAGACGGGGGCGCCATCAGTACCCGGGCCGGCTCTACATCGCGGACCTCGAGGTCCGTGCGCTAGCGGCGCTCGGGCGAACCACCGATTTGGAAGCCCTGTTGCGTGGGATACGCACCATGGCGTCGGATCTTAGGTACAGCGTCACCGATGTATTCTGCAACGCGATCTACGAATTACGGGCGCACGATCATCCCGAAGCTGCGATCGCCGTCAGCAATGAGCTGCTCGCCTGGATGGCGACGAAACCCGCGAGAGAAGCGGCAACGAAAGCAGCGCGCATGGAGCGCATGGAGGCGCTGATTGCCACCCACAAATGGTCCGACGTGCGCCCCCTTGCCGACAGTTTGGCAACCGAAAATCCGGCCAGCGTGGATGCGATCGGCGCTCGGGCCCTTGCGGAGGTGGAAACTGGAGACCGAGCGGCAGCGGTTCGCTCAGCGGCGTTGATTGTCGGAGGGCACACTCACGGTGGAATCAATAGCGAGGCGGATTGGCGCGCGACAGTCGCAGCCGCGTTAGGGGGAAAGGCCGAGGCGCTCGCCGACCTCGAGCAGGGGTACCCCGGTGGGAGCATCCCGAACTATAGCTGGCACGATTCGATTCTCTATGAGCTGTTGCGCGACTATCAGCCGTTCCAGGAGTACATCAGGCCGAAGGGGTGACTCCGTAGGCCCCCGATTCATGAAATCCAACCAACAGGATTCATTGTCCGCCGACAACGGCGTTCGCGAGAGCGGTGATCACTTTTCCATCCAGGCTGCCGACTACGCGACGTTCAGGCCGCACTATCCAGCGGCGCTCTTTGCCTTCCTCGCCAGCCTCGTTCCCCGGCGTGAGCTGGCCTGGGATTGCGCGACGGGCAATGGTCAGGCGGCGGTGCCGCTTGCGCGATACTTCTCGCGAGTCGTGGCGACGGACATCAGCGCCTCGCAGATTCGTCACGCCGAGCCGCACGAACGAATCGAATACAGAGTTGGTCGAGCTGACGTCAGCGGACTGCCTGCCGGCTCCATCGATCTGGTCACCGTGGCTCAGGCGCTGCACTGGTTGAACCTTTCCACCTTCTATTCCGAAGTGGAGCGCGTCCTGGCGCCGAATGGTCTGCTCTCCGTCTGGAGCTACGGAAGCGCGTCTGTGGATACGGACGCACTCAGCGAATGCGTCACGCACCTGGAACGGGATATTCTCGGAAATCACTGGCCCGAGGGCCGCACGTTGGTGGGCGCCGCGCTCCGCGACCTGCCGTTTCCTTTCGAGGAGCTCGAATCACCGGCGTTCACGCTCGAGGCGGCTTGGACGCTCGACCAGTTGGTCGGCTATACGCGAAGCTGGTCCGCGACCACGCGGTACGTAGCTGAACACGGCCGCGACCCAATACCGGACTTCGAGCAGGCGCTGCGCGCGCATTGGGGAGATCCCGCATCGCGTCGCGTCGTGCACTGGCCGTTCGTGCTTCGACTCGGTCGCGTGCGGCGATAACGCTTCGCGCAACACGCTCGGCCCCTACCGCGGCACCACCGGCAGCACCACGTGCGACGGATGCGCCGCATCGTGCACGAGCCGCTGGTGCGCGACGACGAACGTGCTGTCCCGCTCGTTGTTCCCACCCGTGTTCAGATTGCGATCGTACTTGGGAAAGAGCGCGGACGATACGCTCACGCGGATTCGGTGTCCCGGCTCGAATACGCGCGAGGTGAACCACAGGTCGATGTCGTACCGCTCCACGCTCCCGGGCGTGAGCAGCACCTCCCTGTCGAATCCCTTTCGGAAGCGCGCGCGGGCGACACCATCCTGCACGCGCTGCGCATGGCCGTCGGGAAACACGTCGAGCAGCATCACGTTCCAATCGGTGTCTCTCGCATCAGTCGCCGCCCACAGGCTCGCCGACATCTGCCCCGTCACCTCGATCGGCTTCGCGAGCGGCTTCGTCGTGAACACGAGTGCATCTCTTCGCGATGCGTTGAGCGCAGTGAAGTCCTCGTTGAGCGACGTCTCGAGCTCCCGCGAATCGATGAGGAAGGGTGTCGGTTTCCCTGGATCATACGTGAACGTGTCCGCGGGCGCGCCACTCGGCGGCAACGTGTC
>DATGDQ010000303.1:0-11121 GCA_035310785.1 Gemmatimonadaceae bacterium
CATGATCAGGATCGCCATGATCGTGAGCACGGGCGCGAGCCGCACCTGGCGCGCCATGATCAGCGGCGAGATCACGTTGCTCTCGAGGAGGTGGACGATGACTCCCCATCCGATCACCGCGAGGGCCTGCCCCGCACCACCTTCTCCGAGCACGAACAACGCCGGGAGCGCCGTCGAGACCAGCGTGCCGAAGATCGGCACGATCGCAACGAGCCCGGTGAACAGGCCGAACGTGAGCGCGTAGGGAACGTGCAGGATCGTGAATCCGATCGCTGCGAGCCCACCGAGCAGGAACATCGACGTCAGCTGTCCCAGAATCCACGCGCGCAGCGTCTGCGAGATGTCGACCATGACATCGCGCACGAGATCACGATGGACCGGCGGGAAGAGCGAGATCAGCAGCTCACGGTAGAGTCCCGGCTGGTTCGCCAGATAGATGCTCAGAATTCCGACGACCACCACCTCGATGATCACATTCGCGACGCCGACGATCTTCGGAAACAGGCCGCCGATCGACGAGGCGAGCTGCTGATAGCTCGCCATCAAGAGCTGCCCGGGCTTGTACACGCCCTTGAGGGCCGTGACGCGGCTCGCGGCCTCGTCGATCCCGTGCTGCCACGCGACGAGGCGATCCGGAAGCGTTCCGAGCAGCGACTGCGTCTGCTCGATCACGACCGGCACGAGCAGCCACATGAAACCGGTCAGAATCCCGAGCGCGATGACGACGGCGATGAGCAGTGCGTACCGATGCGGCACGCGCGTGTACCGCGTGACGAGATCCGCGAGCGCGCCGAGGGCGAGCGAGATGAGTATGGAAAGGAAGAGGAGCAGGAAGATGTGCGCCGCCTCTCCCAGCAACAGCAGCACGAGTACCGTGAGAACGATGGCGATCAGTACCGGGGCGATGCGGAGTCGCCCCGTGCCCGCGGACGTCACGATTTCTTCTGCTCTTGCGGCGGCTCCTCGATTTCAGCGTGCGCAATCTCGTCGTTCGAGTTGCCGCCGGCGCCGATCTGCTTGCTCGCGCCAGGTGCGCCCGCGGGAAGCATTCCCATCTTCTGCTTCAACGCGAGCAGCTGCATGTCCGCACTCGCGGCACCCGCGCCCTTCTCGAGCACCTTGAAGTCGCTCGCGAGCTTGTCCCCGCTGAACTCCTCGTCGATCTCGACGTTCGCGAGCATCCGGCGCTCGTTGTCCTCGATCTTCGTCTCCATCCGCGAGAATGCCTCGAACGCGGACTTCTCCGACATCGACGACATCGTCTCCTGAATCCGGGCCTGCGCTTCCGCGCGCTTCGCTCGCGCGATCAGCAGGTTCTTCTTGCGCTTCGCCTCCTCGATCTTGTCATTCAGATCGCGGAGCGAGTTCTTGAGCTTCTCCGTCTCGGCGCGATGCTGGTTCCACGTGGCCTCGAGCTGCTGGCCGTGCACGCCGTGCTCGTTCTGCCGCACCAGCGCCTGCTTCGCGAGATCGTCGCGTCCCTCGCGAATGGCGAGCATCGCACGCTGCTCCCACTCGGCCGCCTGCTTGTACTCCGCCTCCACCTGATCGTGCAGGCGCTTCTCATCCGCAATCGACGCGGCAACCTGCTGCTTGGCTTTCGCCAGCTGGGTGCGCATGTCGACGAGAATCTGATTCAGCATCTTCTCGGGGTGTTCCGCCGAGGAGATGAGATCGTTGATGTTCGACTTGAGAAGGGTGGAGAGCCGGTCGAAGATGCCCATGATTCAGCGTGCCTCGCGGTATGGTGCCAGCTCCCGCAGATGCGAGACCAGCGCCAACGTCATCGATTCGTATGCGGCGAGAAACTCTTCGTAGTCGAGGTGCGACAGCTCCATCGCTTCGGTGAGCACGATCGAGTCGCCCTCGATCCCGTACGAGCCATGCACGAGCTCGGACGCATTGAACTGCAGCAGGCGCCGCGACAGCGTCGCCAGAGAGCCCTCATCCTTCGGAAGATCCATCACCTTGAGGCGCAACAGCACCACCGGCGGAGCGTAATTCACCACGACGTCGGCGTCGAGCTGGCCGCCGGGATGCACGACCCACATTCCCGGCTTGATCTCGTCATGGCTGGCCCCGTCGACCGCAAGCCTGTCGAGGAAGCCTTCCAGGTCCTCTTTCGTCACCATGCCGCACCTGTCGGAAACAGATCGTGGAGTTGCCAACATAACGCGTATCCGATCGACACTACGGCGCGAGGCGAGGAGAGGTTTCCGTGCGACGCAACGAGCCGTGGAGAAAGAAGATAGCGCGAATTCTGGACACGCGACAGCGCGCCACGCACTCAGCGCGGCGCGGTTCTGATCTGCACGAGCCGCTCCTTCGCGAGCCGCCGTCCCGTGGGAGTCGCCGCCAATCCGCCACCCGCCGTCTCGCGATAGCGAACATCCATGTTGCGCCCGATCTCGCCCATGACATCGATCACCTCGTCCACCGGAATCGCGAACCGGATGCCCGCGAGCGCCATCTCGATGCCTGCGAGCGCGAGCGCCGCACCGGTCGCGTTCCTGAACACGCACGGCAGCTCGACGAGGCCGCCGAGCGGATCGCAGACGAGGCCGAGTGTTCCCTGCATCGTGAGCGAGACCGCATGTCCGACCTGCGTGGGCGTGCCGCCGAGCATCTCGGTCGCGGCGCCCGCCGCCATCCCCGCCGCGGCACCCGTCTCCGCCTGGCACCCGCCCTCCGCGCCCGAAAGCGACGCGCGCTCGGCCACCACCGCGCCAATCAGCCCCGCAGTCGCGAGCGCGTCCACCACTTTGTCGTCGGCGATCCCGCGGTCGCGCGCGAGCCCTGTGAGCACCGCGGGAAGAACTCCCGCGCCGCCGGCCGTGGGAGCCGCAACGATCACGCCCATCGCCGCATTCACCTCCTGCACCGCGAGAGCCCGCGCGAGCACGTCGCTGAACAGCGTTCCGGACAGTGGTCCCGCACGCGACTTCGCCACGAGCAGCGCGTCGCCGCCCACGAGTCCCGACGCCGACCGAAGATCGCCCTCGAGTCCACGCTCCACGGCGCTGCGCATCACCACGAGCGCGCGCTTCAACGCCGCGCGGATGTCCTCGACGGTTCGACCCTGATCCTTCGACTCCAGCGCGAGCGCCGTCTCGGAGAGCGAGCGCCCGCTCGCCTCGGCATCCCGAATCGCTTCCGCGAGCGACTTGTACACGCGCTAGCCTCCGACCTTGTCGAGCGCGCGGACCCAGTGCACCCACTCGAGATCGGCGATCGCCTGCCGAGCCGCGTCGCCCGGCGGCTCGTCGCACTCGATCACCATGAAGGCGTCGCCGCCGCGCTCTTTTCGCGTGAGCCGCATCGTGGCCAGGTTCACGGACTTGTCGGCGAGGATGCCGGCGATGCGAGCGACGGAACCGGGTTGGTCCGCGGCAACGAGCACGATCGTCGGCAAGTTGCCGGTGAGCTCCACGGGATAGCCGTCGATCTCGGTGAGTCGAATGCGCCCGGCGCCCAGTGAGGATCCGATCACGGTCGCGGTCTGTCCCGCGCGTTCCACCGTGAGGCGGACCGTGTTCGGATGCGCATCATCGGCAAGCGTGGTTTTCTCGAAGCGGAAATCCAGCCCCTCTCGCTCCATGATGTCGAGCGCGTCGCGAAGGCGCTCGTCATCGGGACGAAAGCCGAGCAGACCTCCCGCCAGCGCCTTGTCGGTGCCGTGTCCCTCGCCGGTGCGCGCGAACGAGCCGTGCAGCTCGATGCGTGCGCGCTCGGGCGTTCCTCCCACGAGCCCGCGCACGAGGAGACCGATGCGGCATGCCCCCGCCGTATGCGATGACGACGGGCCGACCATGACCGGCCCGATGATGTCGAGAAGGGAGACCATCGTCAGCCGGCCTTCTGTCGCGACGGACGTGCGAGCAGCGGACGCAGATAGTGCCCCGTGTGCGAGGCGGAGACCTGCGCGACCTCCTCCGGCGTGCCCTCGGCGACGATCCTGCCGCCGCCCGCTCCACCTTCGGGCCCCAGGTCGATGATCCAGTCCGCGGTCTTGATCACGTCGAGATTGTGCTCGATGACGAGAACGGTGTTCCCCTTGTCCACCAGTCTGTGGAGCACTTCGAGCAGCAGTCGCACGTCCTCGAAGTGGAGTCCGGTGGTGGGCTCGTCGAGAATGTAGAACGTGCGCCCCGTGTCGCGCTTCGACAGCTCGGTCGCGAGCTTCACGCGCTGCGCCTCGCCGCCGGAGAGGGTGGTCGCGCTCTGGCCGAGGTGCACGTAGCCGAGTCCGACGTCGAGCAACGTCTCGAGCTTCTGGCGGATGCGCGGCTGGTTCTCGAAGAACGCGCACGCATCCTCGACCGTCATGTCGAGCACGTCCGCGATGCTCGCGCCGCGGAATCGCACCTCGAGTGTTTCGCGATTGTAGCGCTTGCCCTTGCACACCTCGCACGGCACGTAGACATCGGGAAGAAAGTGCATCTCGATCTTCACGAGCCCGTCGCCCTGGCAGGCCTCGCAGCGGCCGCCCTTCACGTTGAACGAGAACCGCCCGGGCCCGTACCCGCGGATCTTGGCATCGGGCAGCTCCGCGAACAGCTCGCGGATCGGCGTGAACAACCCCGTGTACGTGGCGGGATTGGAGCGTGGCGTGCGCCCGATCGGGCTCTGATCGATGTCGATGACCTTGTCGATGTGCTCGAGCCCCGTGATGCGATCGTGATCACCCGGGATCACGCGCGCGCGATAGAAATGCCGCGCCAGCGTGTTGTGCAGAATGTCCTCGATGAGCGTCGACTTACCCGACCCCGACACGCCGGTGACCGCGACGAACAATCCGAGCGGTATCTCAACACTGAGATTCCGGAGATTATGGGCACGTGCGCCCTCGATGCCCAGTGCAAAGCCGTGTCGCGGCTCCCGGCGGTGCTGCGGGATCGCGATCTTCATCTCACCACTGAGATACTTGGCCGTGAGCGACGCGGGATTTCTGATGACTTCGTCCACCGTGCCCTCGGCGACGATCGAGCCGCCGTGCTTGCCCGCGCCGGGACCCATGTCGATCACGTAGTCCGCTTCGCGCATCGTCTCTTCGTCGTGCTCGACCACGATCACGGTGTTTCCCAGATCCCGCAGCTGGCGAAGCGTCGCGAGCAGCCGCGCATTGTCGCGCTGATGGAGTCCGATCGACGGCTCATCGAGAATGTAGAGCACGCCCACGAGGCGCGATCCAATTTGCGTGGCGAGCCGGATCCGCTGTGCCTCTCCACCCGAGAGCGATTCGGCCGCTCGGCCGAGCGTGAGATAGTCGAGACCGACGTCGACGAGAAAGCGCAGGCGCTCGCGCACTTCCTTGAGAATCGGACCCGCAATGTCCTTGTCGAGTCCGGGCCTGCCATTCTCACGCACCGGCACGCCGTCGAAGAATCGGAGCGCCTCGGTGATCGGAAACTCGGTGACCTCTCCGATGTTCAGCTCGTTGATCGTCACCGCGAGCGACTCGGGCTTGAGCCGGCGTCCCTGACACTCGGGGCACGGCGCCTCGATCATGTACTCCTCGAGCTCCTCGCGGACACCGTCGGATGTGGTCTCGTTGTACCGCCGCTGCACGTTTGCGAGCACGCCTTCCCACGCGCTCTCGAAGTCCCCCCTCACGGCGCCGGAGTCAACGCGGAACTTCGTCTTCTTGCCGGACGAGCCGTAGAGAATGAGCGCCCGCGTCTTCGGCGCGAGCGTTCCCCACGGTGCGTTGAGGTCGAACTTGAACTGCTTGGCGAGCGCCGGGAGAATCGTCTTTCGCAGATGTCCGCTCGGCTCTCCCCACGGGAGGATCACCCCCTCCAGAATCGAGACGCTCGCGTCGCCGAGGATCAGCTCCTCGGACACTTCGTTCTGAACGCCGAGGCCTCCGCAGCGCGAGCACGCTCCGAACGGAGAGTTGAACGAGAACTGCCGCGGCTCGAGCTCGGGAAGCGAGAGGCCGCACGTGGGACAGCCGTAGCGCTCGGAGAAGAGCTGCGTGGCACCCGTATCGTGGCGGATGACGTCGACGATGCCGTCCGCCAGGCGCAGCGCAGTCTCGAGTGAATCCGTGAGCCTGCCGCGATCTTCGGCGCGAGCGACGAGGCGATCGACGATCACGGAGATCGTGTGGTTGTGCTGCTTGCTCAGCTTGGGCGGCGACGCGAGCTCGACCGCCTTGCCATCGACGATGGCGCGAACGAACCCCTGCTTCCGCGCCATCTCGAACAGATCCTTGAACTCGCCCTTGCGGCCGCGCACCAACGGAGCGAGCACCTCGATGCGCGTGCCCTCGGGCCACGTGAGCACGGTGTCCGCTATCTGCGAGGCACTCTGCCGCTGTACCGGCTGACCGCACGTCGGACAGTGCGGCGTGCCGGCGCGCGCGAAGAGCAGGCGCAGGTAATCGTAGATTTCGGTGACCGTGCCAACGGTCGAGCGCGGATTGTGGCCGGCGGTCTTCTGCTCGATCGAGATGGCGGGTGAGAGCCCCTCGATCGCGTCGACATCCGGCTTCTCCATGAGGCCGAGAAACTGCCGGGCATAGGCAGACAGCGATTCGACGTACCTGCGCTGTCCTTCGGCGTATATCGTGTCGAAGGCGAGGGACGATTTTCCGGACCCGGACAGTCCGGTGATGACGGTGAGCTTATCCCGCGGGATCGTTACGTCGACATTTCGAAGATTGTGCTCGCGGGCGCCGCGCACAATCAGCTTTTCTTCGGGCATCCCGGTAACTTCACCAGCAGGGTAGAGGATGACAAGACAGCCATATTGGGCTGTGTGCCGGGGTGCTTGCTGAACGCGTGCTGAATCGTCCTTAGACGTGGCCCGGTCCGCACTTACCCCCTCTTCCCACACGAGATGTCGCACACCGATGCCCTGGTCGTCATGACCACGGTTGCAAGCGCTGATGAGGCCGTCGCGCTGATCAAGACCCTTCTGGAGCGGCGTCTCATTGCCTGCGGGCAGATCGTTCCGGGCGTGCGCTCGCTCTACCGCTGGAACGGCAAGATCGCGGATGAGCCGGAGGTGATCGTCTACCTCAAGACACGCGCGGCGCGGCTCGAAGCGCTCGAGGTGGCCTTCTCGGAGCTCCACCCGTACAAGGTGCCGGAGCTGCTCGCACTGCCGGTCACGGCGGGCCTCGCCAAGTATCTCAACTGGATCAACGCCGAGACGTCGTTGACGCTCGCATAACCGGATGATCACTCGGCGGGATTCTCTCGGCGCGGCAGTTCTCTTTCTGTGGCTCGTGGGGCTCGCCCTGCTCGCCAGGCGCGAGCTGTCGGTGTCCGAGCCCGAGCAGATGAAGGAGGCGGCGCTGCTCGTGGTGCCCGGCACCGCGTACTACGAGGTGATGAACGGCGATGCGCGCGTGGGCTGGGCATCGGCAACGATCGATACGAACGCGTCGGGAATAAGCGTTCGCGATGTGATCGTGATCGCGCCGCCGGACTCCACGGAGCGAACGACGAGATTCGCAGCGCGCGCGCGCGTCACACTCACGCCGGCGCTCAGGCTCACGGGTTTCACCTACGAGCTCGGGGGCGATCAGCGGCGGTACAGGGTCACTGGAAAAATGAGCCGGGACACGATGCTGGAGCTGGTAACCGCCGCGGGGAGAACGCGCCCCGACACGGCGGTGGTTTCAGTTCAACGCAACGTGCTCTGGCCGAGCGCCGTGCCGCTCGCGCTCTCGCTGGCAGAGCGCCCGAAAGTGGGGCGTACGTACACGTATGCGATTTACGATCCCACCACCGGCACGCCCGCGAACATCCACCTCGTCGTGGGTGCGGAGTCGCTGTTCGTGATCCCCGACAGCGCAAAGCTCAACGATGCGCGGGACACGTGGATCGTGGCGCACGCCGACACCGTGCGCGGCTGGCGCCTGGATCCGCAGGAGCCCAGCATCGTGAGCGGATGGATCGACGCACGAGGGCGCGCCATCGAGACACGATCCCTGGGCACGTTCACGGTCAGGCGCACGGCATACGAGCTCGCATTTCAGAATTGGTCGCACGAGGCCGCTCGCACCACCGCCGCGATGAAAGTGCATCACACTTCGACCACCCGTTGACCACATGATCGAGCTGAAAGGATTGACGAAGCGGTATGGCACCTTCACGGCCGTGGATGCGATCAATCTCGAGGTGCCCGAGGGGCAGCTCTTCGGCTTTCTCGGTCCCAACGGGGCCGGCAAGACGACAACGCTGCGCATGCTCGCGGGCATTCTGCGTCCGACGGCGGGAACGGCGCGCATCAACGGCATCGACGTGGCGAGGGATCCGACGGCGGCCAAGGCGGTGCTCGGGTACATCCCCGATCGACCCTTCATCTACGAGAAGCTCACGGGCGCGGAGTTCCTGCGCTTCGTGGCCGGCCTGTACGCGCAGGAAGGTCCGGTGATCGAGCGCCGGATGACCGAATTGCTGACGCTGTTCGACCTGCACGAGTGGCGGGACGAGCTGGTCGAGAGTTATAGCCACGGCATGCGGCAGAAGCTGATCATCGCGAGTGCGTTCCTGCACAAGCCGAAGGTGATCGTGGTGGACGAGCCGATGGTCGGGCTCGACCCGAAGGCCGCGCGCATTCTGAAGGACCTGTTTCGGGAGTACACGAGGCGCGGCCACACGATCATGATGTCGACGCACACGCTCGAAGTTGCGGAAACGATGTGCGATCGCGTGGCGATCATTCAGGCCGGCCGGATACGTGCAGCGGGCACGATGGACGAGCTCTACGAGAGCGTGGGTGCGGGCGCGAAGGGGCTGGAGGAGTTGTTCCTGAAGCTCACGGGCGAGAATGCCGCGCGCGAGCTCGTCGAGGTTCTCGATGCCTGAGGGGAGCAGCGCGCAACGACGCACGAGCGCCGAGGTGATGGCGCCGCGCCGGACGGCGGGAAGGCAGGCGGTGCTCTCGGTGATAGAAGGCACGACGGACCCGACCGCGCGCAGGGAGCTGCCGAATCCCTCCTACCGGCATCTGCTGTGGCCGAAGATCCTGACGGCGGTGAGCCGCGCGTCGAAGAGCGGCGAGCGCAGCCACGGGTGGCGCTGGGTCACCGTGGGCACGATCGGGCTCCTCTTCTGGAGCTTCGTGCTCTTCGTGCTCACGCGCGTGCTCATGGTCTTCCGCAACACGCCGGAGATCGGCGCGCTCCTGGCGGGCAAGGTGCTCGGGCTGGTGTTCATCAGCTTCTTCATGATCCTCCTGCTCTCGAACATCATCACCTCGCTCTCGACGTTCTTTCTCGCGAAGGATCTCGAGCTGCTGGTATCCGCTCCCGTGAACTGGCTCACGCTCTACGCAGCGAAGCTCACGGAATCGATGCTCCACTCGAGCTGGATGATCGCGCTGATGGCCGTGCCGATCTTCGCGGCATACGGCTGGGTGTATCAGGGCGGGCTGATGTTTCCCCTCATCGTCGTCGCGACGTTCATCCCGTTCCTGATCATCCCCGCGGTGGCAGGCGGCGCGATCGTGATCGTGCTCGTGAACGTGTTTCCCGCGAGGCGCACGAAGGACATCATGAGCATGGCCGCGGTTCTGACCGGCGCGTGCGTCGTGCTGCTCATCCGGCTGCTCCGTCCCGAGAAGTTTGCGCGCCCGGAGGGGCTGCAGTCGCTCGTCGACTTCATTGCGCTGCTGCGCACGCCCACTGCGCCGTATCTGCCCAGCGAGTGGGTGCAGCGCACGATCATGTCATCGCTCGAGGGAAAGACCGATTGGCTCGCGCTCTACCTGCTGTGGACCACCGCGGGCGCCCTGCTCGTGATCGGCGCACGTCTGCATCAGTCGCTCTATGCGGGAGGATTCACGAAGGCGCAGGAGAGCACGCAGCGCTGGGTGCGCGGCCGCATCGCCCGGCGCGTGGGTCACTTCATTCTGCAGCCCTTCGGGATACTTCGGCGCGAGCTCGTGATGAAGGAGCTTCGCGTGTTCTTTCGCGACTCCACGCAGTGGTCGCAGCTCATTCTGCTCGCGGTGCTCGTGATCGTGTACGTGTTCAACGTGAAATTTCTGCCACTGAGCGGCGCGGGGTTGACGCTCTTTCTGGTGAACACGATTCCATTCCTCAATCTCGGCCTCGCGGGATTCGTGCTCGCGTCGATTGCGGCGCGATTCATCTTTCCGGCCGTGAGCGTGGAGGGGCGCACGCTCTGGCTTCTCAAGTCCAGCCCATTGCCGATGGGATCGCTGCTCTGGTCCAAGTTCTGGATCGGCACGCTGCCGCTGCTCATTCTGGCAGTGGCAATCGTGGGAGTCACCGACGCGATGCTGCACGTGACGCAGTTCATCTTCGCGGTGTCGATCCTGAGCATCGTGTTGCTCACGTTCGCGATCGCCGGGCTGGCGCTCGGCCTCGGCGCGGTATTTCCGCAGTACGACACCGAGAATGCCGCGCAGATCCCGACGTCGTTTGGCGGCCTCGTGTTCATGATGCTCTCGGCGGGACTGGTGGGAGCGGTGGTGCTGCTCGAGGCGCGGCCGGTGTATGGCTATCTCACGGCCCAGGCGTTCGGCGGAGAGGCGAATCCGGTGGACATGTACATTGGATTCGGCCTCGCGGCGCTGCTCTGCCTCCTGTTCACGTTCGTTCCGATCCAGATCGCGCTGCGACGGCTGGAGCGACTCGAGCTGTAGCGATCTCCGCTAGGCGGCGAGCGACTCCCCGCACGACCCACAGTAGCGAGCACCGATCTCCGTGATCGGCGCATGGCAGTGCGCGCAGCTCGCCGCGAGATAGCGCCCGCACGTCGAGCAGTAGATCGCGTCGGCCTCCGGACGCGGCCCGCACACGCTGCAGCCGAGCTGGCGGCGGCGGTACTTAAGAATCACTGCCTCCGCGGCGTCGCCCATGGGGCCAGCCACCCCCGCCTTCTCGTCGCGCATCGCGGCCACGGCCTCGCGCGTGTAGCGCGATTTGAGCGCGGCGTAGTCGCTGTCGGAGAGCTTCCCGGTCTCGCGATCGAACTCGATCTCGCGAAGCGCCTGCACCGCTTCCACGCGGGGCGTAGAGCCCTCGGGCGTGCGCGCGCGACGGGCTGGCGCGGAGAGATCGTCGAACAGCGGGTAGAGTACCACCACGAGCGCGATCACCGCGAGCGCGGCGCCGACGATGAGCGGTGTCACCGATCG
>DATGDQ010000304.1:0-12929 GCA_035310785.1 Gemmatimonadaceae bacterium
GCTGCGCGGCTCGGGCTACCGCTTCGGACCGTGACGCCTTCCGGCATTCCAGACACCCAAAGCTCGAGACCGTCCGCTGCCGCCGCCCGCGCCCTTCATCGGCTGCGTCTCCGCATCACGGCGTGGTACGTCGGGATGTTCGCACTCGTACTCGCGGTGCTGGGTGCGCTTCTCTTCGCGGCGCTCGCGCACGATCTGTCGATGAGCCTCGATGCGTCGCTGCGCGCTGCCACGAAGGAGATCGCGCGCGCGACCCAGCGGCGAGAGGAGGAGCGGGCGGTTCCCGGCACAGCGGCCATCGACGCGGTGGATGAGCTCAAGATTCCGGATCACGAGCTGTTCCTGTTCGATTCGTCGGGACATCCTCTCAAGCCTTCCTCGGCCGACACCACAGTGCAGTCGCTCGCGCGTGATGCCGCCGCGACGGGCTCGAGCGCCAGGCGTTGGGATGCCCCGCCGGACTTGACGCTGCAGGCGTACGCCGAGCGGTTCACCACAGCCTCGGGCGGCCGCTATGTCGCGGCGGCGGTGATGAATCGCGATCCGATCGACGATCGCTACGCCATGCTGCTCGCGTATGCGGGCGCACTCGGCGTGCTCGGGCTGGTGCTCGTGGCGAGCGGCGGGTGGCTGCTCGCGCAAAAGTCCGTGGCACCCGTGGAGCGCACCATGGAGCAGATGCGCCGGTTCATGGCGGACGCTGCGCACGAGCTGCGCACGCCCGTTGCCGTGATCCGCAGTCGCGTGGACGTCACGCTCGAGCGGCCGCGCGATGCTGCCGTGTACGAGACGATGCTCGCGGAGCTGCGAGCGGAGGTGGAGCGGCTCGCGACGCTGGTGAACGATCTCTTCACGCTCGCGCGAGCCGATGCGGACGAGCGAGCCTTCTCGCCGGTTCGCGTGCAGCTCGACGAGCTCGTGCTCGCGGCGGTGTCGACCGCGGGGTGGATCGCATCGCGGCGCGAGATCAGGCTCGAGGTGACGGAGGCCGAAGAGGCGGTAATCGAAGGTGACGCCGCGCTGGTGCGCCAGCTCGTGCTCATCCTCCTCGACAACGCGATCAAGTTCAGCCACGACGGAGGAAAGATCGAGGTCGGCGTTCGCGTCGATGCCGACTCGGCCACCGTGGTGGTTCAGGACGAAGGCGTAGGCATCGCGAGCGCAGACGTTTCTCGGGTGTTCGACCGCTTCTACCGGGCGGAGAGTGCGCGCGGCGCAACCGTGGGTGCCGGACTTGGACTCGCCATTGCGAGGTGGATAGCGGACGTTCACGGCGCGCAGATAGCGATCGCGCCGGCGCCAGAGCGCGGCACGCGCGTGAGCGTGCGCTTTCCCATCGCTGCACCGGTCCAGTCATAGAGAGCTCAACGCGAGAGCGCCGTGTGCACCGCCGGCAGACTCTGGCCGTGTAATAGCCGTGACAGCTTTGGGCCGCATCGTTCGCACGATGCCATCGGGCCACGGTCGGTCGTTCCACTCTGCCGCAATGACGGCCGCGCGCGCGATCGCGTGCGCCGCGATGCTGTTCGCGAGCTCCGCTCGCGCACGGGCACAGCAGGCGTCGCTCCCGGCAATCACGCGCGACAGCGCCATCTCCCTGGCGCTCGCACATGGCTCGCGCGCCGCCATTGCGAACGCGACGGCTCGTTCGGCGGCCGCTCATCTTCGTGAGGCCGGAGCGATAGCGAATCCCCTACTCTCGGCGTCATACAGCAAGTCGCTGCCGCAATACCACGCGTCGATCGACTTCCCGCTCGACTTTCTCACGCTGCGAGGGCTTCGCGTGGCTTCCGCGCGCTCCGCGAGCGAGGCCGCGCAACTTCGCCTGGCCTTCGAGCGCGCCGCAATCCGGCTCGACGCAGACACCTCGTACACGATCGCGTCGGCACGCCGGGCACGCGCGCGACTCTCGCTGCGCAATGCCGTCGATGCGGAGAGCCTGCTGACCATCGCCACAGTGCGGCGCAGCGCAGGCGACGCGAGCGATCTCGACGTCGACGTCGCACGCATCAGCGCCGGGCGCGCGCGAAACATTGCAGCGGCCGATTCGCAGGCATTCGTCGCGGCGACCCTCACGCTGCAACAATCGCTCGGATTGCCGGCCGGACGGCCGATCATCGCGATCGCCGACAGCCTCGACGTGCCGCGGCTCGACACGGTGGCCTCATTCGACTCCGCATCCAGCGCCGTACCGCTGTCGGTGGCCGCGGCACAGCGCGATCTCCTCGCCGCCAACCAGGCGCTCGCGCTCGAGCGGCGCAACATCTGGAGCGGGCTCGCGTTGCAGGCGGGGATCGAGAATCACGATCCGACGGGCGCCGAGCCCGGGATTCTGCCCACGTTCGGCGTCTCCATTCCCCTCCCACTGTTCAATCAGGGACAAGGTGCGGTGGCGGTGGCGCAGGCCGAGCGCGACCGCGCGCGCGCCGAGCTTGCGGCGGCAGAGCGCGAGAGTGCCGCGCTGGTTTCCCGCGCGCGAGCGGATCTTGCGGCCGCATCGCAACGCGTCGGGCGCGACAGGCAGCTGGTCGAGACCGCGAATCGCGTTGCGAGGCTCTCGCTGCAGGCGTACGTCGAAGGTGCCTATCCATTGACGACCGTGCTCGAAGCGCAACGGAACGCGCGCGACACTCTCGCCGACCTCATCGACGATCTCGTCGCCGCCAACACGGCTGGGGCGGCGCTGCGACTCTACACCGGAGCAACATCGAAATGATCGCTAGCTCGCTCGCGAGACGGCTGCAGGTAGTCGCCCTCTTCGCGTCGTCGCTCGTGCTCGCGGGGTGCGCGAAGAAGGACGCCGAGGCGACCGATACGGAGGTGCCGCCGGTCGTCGGCGCGCGAACTGCGACCGTCGCCCGACGAGCGGTGCGAGAGACCGTCGATGGCATCGGCACCATAAGCGCCCGGCCGGATCACATGGCACAGATGAGCGCCCCCGCCGTGACGCGAGTGACGAAGGTCTATGTCACCGTGGGTGAGCGGGTGAGCGCAGGGGCGCCTCTCGTCGCCTTCGACCGCGCGCCCCTCGATGCGCAGGCCGCCGCCGCATCGACGGCACTCGCCGCCGCGCAACGCGGCCTCGATCGCGCCAAGAAGCTCGTCGAGGCGGGGATCGCGCCGCGCAAGGATCTCGACCAGGCGGCGAACGATCTCGCGCGCGCGAATGCGGATGCGATCGCGGCCGAGCGGATGCGGTCGCGCGCGACACTGCGTGCGCCGATAGCCGGAGTGGTGACGACAATGACCGCGGTGCTCGGCGCCACCGTGGATCCGGCGCAGCCGCTGATTGCGGTTGCCGATCTGTCGGCCCTCGATCTCCTCATGCCCGTTCCGCCGGACGCCGCCGCGCGCGTGCACCGCGGCCAAACTGTCGACATGACGGCGCGCGCGAGCGGCGACAACGAGGCGCTTGGCACAGCGACGGTCGCCGACATTGGGGGAACCATCGACAGCACCGTGCGCGCAGTCGTGGTTCGAGCGCCAATCACGCATCCCCTGCGACAGCTGCGCATCGGCGAGACGGTGTTTGCTCGCATCGTTCTCGCCGCGCACGAGAACGCGCTCACCGTGCCGGCCGAATCCCTGGTCCCCGACGGTGAACAGCTCAAAGTGTTCGTGGTCGACGCTGAGCACGTGGCGCACGCGACGCCGGTCACGGTGGGTGTGCGCGATGGTGGATTCGTGGAGATCACATCTGGCCTTTCAGGCGGCGAAACCGTGGTGACGTACGGCGCCTACGGTGTCGAAGACAGCGCCAAGGTCACGTCGCCGGCCGAAACTCCCGCGGCAACGCCGATTCCTGTGGGCCCGCGAAAGCCGTGAAGCTCTTTGATCTGCTCTCGGCACAGCGTCGCTTCGTCTATCTCGCGGTGGCGGTTGCGAGCGTGGCCGGCATCTGGACCGCGCTCTCGCTCCCGTCGGCGATCTATCCGGAGCTGCTCTTTCCGCGCATCACGGTGGTCGCGGAGGGCACGTCGCTCGGCGCTCACGAGATCGTGTTCGCGGTCACGCGTCCGATCGAGGAAGCCGTGGCGACCGTGCAGGGCGTACGCCGCGTCACCTCGCGATCGATCCGCGGTAATAGCGAGGTGCAACTCTATTTCGATGAGCACGCGGACATGCAGCTCGCGCTGCAGCAGACGCAGCAGCGAATCACGCAGGCGCGTGAGGCGCTTCCAGCCGACGTGAGAGTTCAGGCCGAGCGGCTGACGCCGTCGGTATTCCCTATTCTCTCGTACAATCTCGAGGGCGGCGACCCGGCAACGCTGTACGATCTCGCTCAGTACCAGCTTCGTCCCTCGTTCTCGCGCGTGCCCGGAGTGGGACGAGTGGAAGTGCAGGGCTCAGCGGTCCGAGAGATCGAGGTGATCGCCGATCCCGCGCGACTCTCCGCGCTCGGCATGAGCTACTCCGACGTGGCGCAGGAGATCAACCACTCGCTGACGGTGGATGCGGTGGGGCGCGTGACGCGAAGCTATTCGCAGTATCTCGTCGTCGCGGATCAGGCGATTCGCTCGGCAGACAGCGTCGGGGGAATCGTGCTCGGGAACGGGCTGCGCGTGCGCGACATCGCCACGGTCTCCGTGGGGACGATGGACCGGGTGAACGTCATTGCGGGCGACGGACGTCCGGCGGTGCTGATCAACATCACGCGACAGATCGGCGGCAACACGGTGGCGATCGCGGACAGCGTCCAGGCGATCGCCTCGAGCATCGCCAGGACGCTGCCGCCTGGGGTGCGACTGGTGCCGGTGTACGACCAGGCTGCGCTCGTCCGCGATGCGCTTGCCTCCGTGCGCGATGCGATGCTGATCGGCGCAGTTCTCGCCGTGCTCGTACTGCTGGTGTTTCTGCGCAACGGACGTGTCACCGCGATCGCCGCGTCGTCCATTCCGCTCACGCTGGCGATCACCGTCGGAATCATGGCGCGGTTGGGCCAGACCTTCAATCTGATGACGCTCGGCGCAATGGCGATTGCGATCGGTCTCGTGATCGACGATGCGATCGTGATCACCGAGAACATCGTCCGTCACATGCGATTGCACGCCGATCGTGAGCATGCCGTTCGGGAGGCGATGCAGGAGCTGATCTGGCCGGTCACCACCTCCACGCTCACGACGGTCGTCGTGTTCGTACCGCTGTCGCTGCTGACAGGAGTGGTCGGACAATTCTTTTCTGCACTCTCGATCACGCTGAGCACCGCCGTCATCGTCTCGCTGATTCTCGCCGTTACGATCATCCCGCTGCTCGCGGAATCGCTGCTCCCCGAGCATGCGCCCGCGGAGGAGATCGATGCAGCCCGGGGGCGGTCGCCCACGAGGCGCATCGGCGCATCGATCGCCCGCGCGCTCGATGGGCTCACCGATCGGTACGAGCGCTCGCTCGATGCAACGCTGCACCATCCTCGCGCGATCATCGCCGGTGCCCTAGCCCTCCTCGTGATCGGCGTGCTCGTGCAACGAGTGGTCGGCAGCGGCTTCCTCCCCGAGATGGATGAGGGCGCCTTCGTGATCGACTACGTCACGCCCGGCGGCACGCCACTCGAGGAATCGGATCGCCTCGTGAACATCGCCGAGCGCATTCTGGCGAGCGAGCCGGAGGTGACCGGGACCTCGCGGCGGCTGGGCGCGGAGCTCGGCCTCTTCGCGACGCCGCAGAACATCGGGGACATCGCCGTTCGCCTCAAGCGCGTGAGCGATCGCTCGCGATCGAGCCAGGAGGTGATCGACGATGTGCGCGTCAAGATCAACCGCGCGGCACCGCGGCTGCACATCGAGTTCGTCCAGATCCTCTCGGATGTGATCAACGATCTCTCGGGCGCGGCGAAGCCGGTCGAGATCAAGTTGTTCGGACCGCAGCTGGATACGCTCGAGCGCTACGCCACGCTGTTGGCGCCCAAACTGCAGGCCGTTGATGGGGTGGAGGATCTCAACTCTGGTGTCAGCCAGCCCGCGGCGGAGATGCGCCTGCAGGTGAGCTTCGCGGAGGCGAGCCGCATCGGGCTCGATCCGCAGGAGGTCGGAAACGAGGTGAGCAGCGCGCTACTCGGAGTGAGTGCGGGTGATCTGCGTCTCGAGGATCACACGATCGGCGTTCGCGTGCGCGCGCCCGATGCGTTCCGGTATGCGCCCGCGAGCCTCGACGTGATTCCCATTCACAGTCCGGCCACGCACGGCACCGCATCCCTCGCGTCGATCGCGACCGCGACACCCGTCGTGTCGCGCGCGGAGTATCATCGGGAGAATCAGCAGCAGATGATCGCACTCACGGCGGACGTCAGTACGCGCTCGCTCGGGTCCGTGATGACCGACGTGAAGCGCGTGCTGGCACGGAACCCGCCTCCGTCCGGTACACGCGTGGAGATTGCAGGGCAGTATGCCAACCAGCGCAGCTCCTTCCGCGCGCTGATGATCGTGCTCACGCTGGCCGCCGTGAGCGTGGTGGCGATCATGCTGATTCAGTTTCGCTCGTTCACCGAGCCGCTGCTCATCGTGCTCGCGGCTCCGGTATCATTCGTGGGCGCCGTGGGACTGCTATGGGTCACGGGCACGCAGCTCAACGTCTCCAGTCTGATGGGATTGATCCTGCTCATCGGGCTCATCGTGAAGAACGGAATCATCCTGCTCGATTTCACGGAGCTTCGAATGCGAGACAACGGTGAGCGGCTCGAGGATGCCATTCGTGATGCCGCGCGTGTTCGACTCCGCCCGATTCTCATGACGACGCTGTGTACGCTGGCCGGCCTCGTTCCGCTCGCGCTCGGGTTGGGCGCAGGGAGCGAGCTGCAGAAGCCGCTCGCGATCGCGGTGATCGGCGGGCTCACGCTCTCGACACCGATCACGCTCTACCTCGTGCCGACGCTCCTCGTCGCCATCCGCGGCCGCGACTACAGGCGCGCCCCCGAGCAGCCGGTGGCCGCGTGAGATTCGCCGCCTGCCGTCCGACGGCGCTCCTGCTCGTCGCGAGCGTTACGCTCACTCCCGCCATCGCCTACTCGCAAGACGCGCAACAATCCTCGCCGACAGCCGCGGATACCAGCCACCATCGTCTTCCGCTCTTCACGCGCTCGGATCCGCTGATCATCGGCGCATTCGTCGCCGGCGCCGCGGCCATCAGCCCGTTCGACAAGGACATCGCGAGGGATTTTCGCACGCCTTCCGCGCAGAACAACAGGACGGCGGCGCACGCCGCGGACGCGTTCAACTTCATCGGGAGCCGCGGCGTAGTGATCGCGGCGGTCGGGGCGTACGGCGTAGGGCGCCTCGGACATTTCGCGCATCTCGCCGATCTGGGGTTGCATACCTCGGAGGCGCTGTTCGTGAGCTCCGGGGTCACCTCCATCATCAAAGGGCTCGCGGGGCGCCAACGTCCAGCCGTCGCGGGCATCGACGATCCGGACGATTTCAAGTTCGGCGGAGGCTTCGGGAAAGGCGGAAACACGTCGTTCCCCTCCGGTCACGCGACGGCGTCCTTCGCATTCGCGACGATGGTCACGCTCGAGACGCATCACTGGAAGCCGAGCTCCAGCTGGTACGTGGCTCCCGTGATGTTCGGCGGCGCGACAATGGTTGGATTGGCTCGTCTCTACACGAACGCCCATTGGGCGAGCGACGTCATCATGGGCGCCGGCATCGGCACGTTCACGGCACTCAAGATCTACCGCTTCAACCACGTCACGAACCGGCACAATCGCCTGAATCGCTGGCTGCTGACCGCAATGCCGAGTGCTTCGCCCGGCATCAACGGCGGTGCGACGCTCGGCTGGAGCTTCGTCGCGCCCCGGTAGCGCCTAGCTCTGAGGGCTCGTTCCTCTCTCGCTGTCGAGATGCTTCATGAGCGGTGTCGGATATCGATCGCCCTTGGCGGCGCGCGCCGGCACGGCGTGCTCGATGCGGGCGAGATCGTCGCTCGAGAGCCTCACGTCGAGCGCGCCGAGTGCTTCCGCCAGCTGTGAGCGCCTGCGCGAGCCGATCAGCGGAAGAATGTCGTCGCCGCGCGAGGCCACCCACGCGATCGCGAGCTGTGCGACGGTCACGTTCCTCTCACTCGCGATCGAGCGCAGCGCGTCGACGAGCGCGAGATTGTGCGCGAGGTTCTCGCCCGAGAAGCGCGGGTGGTTCGCGCGAATGTCTCTGGCTCCCGTCTGCTTACCGGACCAGTTGCCGCTCAGCAGACCGCGCGCGAGCACGCCGTACGCGGTGATGCCGATTCCGAGCTCGCGCGTGGTCGGCAGGATCGATGATTCAATGTTGCGCGAAAAGAGGGAGTATTCGATCTGCAGGTCCGACACTGGATGCGTGGCGTGTGCCCGGCGCACGGTCTCCGCACCCGCCTCCGACAAACCCACGTATCGCACGAAGCCCTTCGCGATCAGCTCGGCGATTGCGCCCACGGTCTCCTCGATCGGCACACTCGGATCCACGCGGGACAACCGATAGATGTCGATGTAATCGGTTCCGAGCCGCCGAAGCGAGTACGAGAGGAAGTTCTTCACCGCGTTCGGCCGGCCATCGTATCCCAGGAATGCGCCCTCGGGATCACGCAGCGCCCCGAACTTCACGCTGATCGCTACCTTGGAGCGATCGCGTCCTGCAAGCGCATCGCGCACGAGCATTTCGTTCGCGCCCATTCCGTAGAAGTCACCCGTATCGAACAGCGTGATGCCCGCGTCGAGCGCGGCGTGTATGGTCGCAATGCCCTCGCTGCGGTCCGAGGGCCCGTACAGATCCGACATGCCCATGCAGCCGAGTCCGAGCTCGGAGACGACGGGACCGGTGGAACCGAGTTGGCGGCTGCGCATCTTCATCAGGATGTGGTGATCGACCGAGAATCGTTCGCTGAACTCCGTTCTATCTTCGAGGGAGTACGCATGCAAGACAATGGCTCACGTCCGCTCGCTCTCGTCACGGGCGCGTCGAGCGGAATCGGCGCCGAGCTCGCTCGAGAGCTCGTGCGGCACGGGCACGATGTCGTGCTCACCGCTCGACGTGCTCCCGAGCTCGAATCGCTCGCGGCCGAGCTGCGCTCGCTCGGCGCAAGCGCAACCGTGCTGCCCAAGGACCTGGCGCTTCCCGGCGCGGCGCGCGAGCTCGCACACGAGATCGAGGCTCGCGGACTACGCGTGGACGTCCTGATCAACAACGCGGGCTTCGGCGACGTCGGTGCGTTCGCCCGCGAGGATGAGGATCGGATCGAGTCGATGCTGCAGCTCAACGTCGTTGCGCTCACGGCACTCACGCGCGCGTCCCTGCCGGGGATGGTCGCGCGAAGGCGTGGCCGCGTGATGCTGGTCTCTTCCACAGCCGCCTTTCAGCCGGGGCCCAACATGGCCGCGTACTGCGCCTCGAAGGCGTACGTGCTCAGCCTGGGCGAGGCGCTCGCGCAGGAGCTGCGCGGCACCGGAGTCACGATCACGACGCTGTGCCCCGGCGCCACGCGCTCCGGTTTTGCCGCGGAGGCGGGCGCCGAATCGTTGCCGCTGTACAGCAGCAAGCTCGTGCCCAAGATGAGCTCTGCGACCGTCGCGCGCGCAGGGTACCATGCCATGATGCGCGGGAGGCCCGTGCTGGTGACGGGGATCGTGAACAAGCTCGTTGCATTCTCGGGACGCGTGTTCCCGCGCGCGGTCGTGTATCCCGTCGCAAGGCTGCTGCTGGGAGATCATTCGGCCTGAGCGCGCAGCGGGGTGATACCTTTCGCGCACATGGCACGCCAATCGATCGAGCCGCGCCGTAATGCGGGAATCGTATTCGCCCTCGGCGTCGTTGCCACGGTGCTGTTCGTAGCGCTCACCGCGATGGTGGTCGCACACCGAACCTCAGGGCTCGACCGCGATCTGATCCTCTCGCTTCGTGCCGATGCCACTCCCGCGCTCACTGCATTCCTGCTCGCTGTGACGTACACGTCGGGAAAGCTCGCGATTCCCATCGTCATCCTCGTGGCGGGGCTGTTGTATCACCAGGGATACGCGCGCGCTGCGGCGTATTACATCGGCGCGTGCGCGACCGCCGAGATTCTGAACGCCATTCTCAAGCACGCCGTGTATCGCGTGCGCCCGCACGGTGTGAGCCCGCTGCTCACGGCCGCCGGCGGATATTCGTATCCATCGGCCGACGCGATGCTCGCCGTCGTCATCTTCGGGCTCGGCACGCTGATGCTCACGTGGTCGATTCGCTCGCCGGCGCTGCGTCTCGCCGCGATTGCCGCTGCGGCACTGTTCGTCATCGCCGCCGCGATCGCACGGGTGTACCTCGGGGCGCACTGGCCCACCGACGTCCTTGGCGGCGTACTCGCAGGCTCGGCGTGCGCCGCATTCTGGCTCGGCTCGCTGTCGCGCGTGCCGAAGGGCTCGAGCGGGTCGAGCAGCTCGGCTAACGGGCCGTGAGCTCGTTCATCTTCTTGGTGTCGTCCACCTCGAGAGCACGCTCCGCCTGAAGGCAGGCGAAGTCGCGCCCGAGCGACGCAAACGCCACCGCCCTTCCGCTCTCTCTGAACGCGACGATCGCGTCCTCCTTCTCGATGTCGCCGCCGACCGCGGTGTCGTCGGCCTTCGACGCGTGACCGACGTACCTGATCTCCTTGCCGAAGTGTGCGCTCCAGAAGAACGGGATGTCATCGTATTTCCTTCGCATGCCCAGCATGTTGTCCGCCGCACACTGTCCCTGTCGTTCCGCGACCACGAAGTGCTCCACGCGAACTCGCGCTCCGGTGCGATACGGGAATGACGCGATGTCGCCCGCCGCGTAGATACCGGCGACGCTCGACTCGAGGAATTCGTCCACGACCACGCCGTTGTCCACCGTCAGCCCCATTTGCTTCGCGAGATCGAGGCTTGGTCGCACGCCGATCCCGATCACGACGATGTCCGCGGGGAGCTTCGCACCATCGTCGAGTGTGACATCCGTCGCACCGATCGCCGACACCGACCTCTGGAGGGAGAACTTCACTCCGTGCCGCTCGTGGAGCGACTTGATCCAGGAGCCGAGCTTCTCGCCGAATACCTTTGCGAGGGGAACCGCCTCGGGGGCGACGACGTGGACATCGAGCTCGCGCGTCCGCAACGATGCCGCGACCTCGAGTCCGATGAAGGACGCTCCGATGACGACCGCTCGCTTCCCTTTCTCTGCCGCGGCGATGATCGCCTCGCTGTCCGCGAGCGTGCGCAGATAGAACACGTGCTTCTGGTCCACGCCGGGTATCTTGAGTCTGATCGGATCCGCTCCCGTCGCGAGCAGCAGCCGGTCGAACTCTCGCGTGTCGCCATTTTCGAGCGACAGCGTCTTCGCCGTCGCGTCAACGGACCTCACGCGCGTGTTCGTGAGCAGTTCGATGTCGTGCCGCTTGTAAAATGACGACGAGTGCAGCGGAAGCCAGCTCTCCTCCGCGGTGCCGGCGAGATAATCCTTCGAGAGATTCGGGCGATCGTACGGCGTCGCTGGATCCGCTCCCAGCATTGTGATCGCACCCGAGAATCCACGACGCCTCAGCATCTCGGCGGCTGCGTTCCCCGCCACGCCCGCTCCGACGATCACCACGCGTTTCACATGCGCCGGCGGAGAAGCGGCGGCCACGCCCGCCATCGGGGTCGCGCCATCGGGCACCTTGATCTCTTTCGTCACGAGCACCGTGTCGCCGCGGCGCTCGGTCTCCCACCTCGACACGGGACTGAGTGCCGGCGCGCGAATCGCCTCTCCCGTGCGCAGGCTGAAGCACGCGTGATGCCACGGACAGCGCACCGTATCGTCCACGATCAGCCCTTCGCCGAGTGGTCCGCTGTAATGGGTGCACGTGGCGCCGATCGCGAAGATCTCGTTGCCGCGCCGTGAGAGCAGCACCGCCTGCCCCTGCGCATGTCCCACCAGCATCCCGCCGTCCGGGATCGACGAAGCCGGCACGCCGGCCGCGAGATCGGGACCTTGTAGCTGTTGTTCGCCGCTCATAGCTCGCTCGCTTGCAGGAGAAATGCAGTGCCCGGCTGTGGCTGTTCCGGGCTCGATCTTGCAACGCAATGAACGCGCTACACTCTCATTCTGACAGGTGAAATAATGCCGAATCGACGACACGATCCAAGCGAGACCCACGACCACATCGACGAGCAGCACCTCGCGAAGGCCAACGCGCCGCTCGCGAAGGAGCACCGCAAGGAACACGAGCCCGGTCGCAAGACCGAAGGGTTGCAGGAGAGCACCGAAGGCCGGCCGGAGGAGCCGCAGAAGCACGACCACGGCTGACCGCGAGAAGCGTCAGCGTCGCGCGAGCCAGCGCACTTCCTGTGTGATGGCGCGCGCGACCGTGCGAGCGACGAGCGTGATCGGCGACTGACCGCCGAACGCCGCTGCGATCGCCCACAGCGCTCGCATGGAGAACCGCTCGCGGTCGTCGATCGCGATGATCTCCTCCCATGCCTCGGGCGCAAACTTCGTCTTGAACCGATCGAGACCATCGAAATCATAGAAACGGCGGCCGTGCGCGCGTATCCAGCGAAGAACGAGCCGCAGCCACGCCGGAACCGACGGATCCGCCCAGCGCGACTGCCGCGACAGCGGCGCCAGGCCGAGCGTGACGTATTCGGCGCCTTCGTTCGACAGCCCGCGCATCGCGGCGTCGACGAGCAGCTCCGACGCGCCATTCGGCGCTCCGTGTCCGCGCACGATCTGCTCGATCAGCCATCCCTTGCGTGCAGGCACCGGCGAGGCGACGAGATACGCCACCGCCACGTCCCTCCTCGCCGCCACGAAGATGCGTCGGTCGCGCGTCAACGCGATCGTGTCCGTCTCGATGAGGAAATGAAGCGGCGGAAGTCCCAGCCCTCGCAGCCACTCTCCGAGCAACTGCCCCAGCACCGGACTGTTCTCCGCGCGCTCGGCGCTCCATTGCGTCACCGTCACGCCCTTGTTTCGCGCGCGATGCAGCTGCGCGCGCACCGA
>DATGDQ010000305.1:0-2315 GCA_035310785.1 Gemmatimonadaceae bacterium
CACTCGCCTTTCTCGTCCACCGCGCACGCAACGACATTCCGTTCAGCCTGGTCTTCATCGCGTTTGGATTGTTCATCGTAGCGTGCGGGCTCACGCACTTCATGGAAGTCTGGACGCTCTGGCATCCAGCGTACTGGGCCGCCGGCGCGGTGAAGGTCGTGACGGCAGCGGCGTCGGTGACCACGGCCGCCGCCATGCCGTTCACCATTCCGAAGATATTGCTCACCGTGCGCGCCAAGAGATTCTCGCGCGAGCACGCCATCGCGAGCGCACGAGCTCTCGCGCTTCAGGAGCAGAACGCCCTGCTCGAGTCGCAGGCCATCCGGCTCGAAGAGAGTGTGCACACGTCCGAGGAGTTGGCGGCAGCCCTCGAGCAGACGAATCGCGAGCTCGTTCAGGCCGTGACGGCGGCCGAAACCGCACGGATGGCGGCCGAAAATGCAAATCACGTGAAGAGCGACTTCCTGGCCGTGATGAGTCACGAGCTTCGCACGCCGCTCAACGCCATCATCGGGTATGAGCAGCTTCTCGAGGAGGGAATGAGCGGACCCATATCGGATGTGCAGCAACGGCAGCTCGGCCGCATCAAGCTGAGCGCCACTCACTTGCTGGGGTTGATCGACGAAGTGCTCACGCTCGCGAGCCTGGAGGCAGGCGCAATCGTGCCGGCGCAGACGCCTGTCAGCACGCACGCCGTCGTGGAGGAGGCATGCGTTCTCGTGAAGCCTGCGGCCGACGCGAAGGGCGTCGGGATGCGCGCCGAGCTCCCGGAACTCGATGCGATGCTCGTCTCGGATCCGTTGCGTGTGCGACAGATCCTGGTCAACCTGTTGACAAACGCCGTGAAGTACACGGAGCACGGCGAGATAGTCGTGCGCGCCGCGGTCAGCGGAGCTTCCGTCAGATTCGTCGTCACGGATACCGGAATCGGCATCCCGCCCGAGAGCACCGCTCAGATCTTTGATCCGTTCTGGCAGGCGGAGAGCACCCGCACGCGCAAGGTCGGCGGAGTAGGGCTCGGACTCAGTCTGGCGCTACAGCTGGCACGCGCGCTTGGCGGAACGCTCGAGCTGACGTCGACCTCCCCGTCGGGGTCGGTGTTCACACTTTCCCTTCCACTGGCTGGCGTTCACACGGTCTGATTCACCGGTCGCAGTGCAGCTCCAGTGCGAAGCTTGGTGAGCACGATGATCTGGCCGGTGTGCATTGCGAAATGCTCCACAGCGTGCAGCACGCCCCAGAGCACGGTGACCTCTCCCTGTGGCGAGTCGCGCCGTTCGAGCAGCGTCTGCTCCGTGAGTGCCGAGAGCACCTCGTCCACCTCGGCCAGCGTGGCGCGCAGTCGCGCGAGCAGCGCTGCCTTCGCGATCGGGCCGCGTTCCGAGAACTCGGCATCGCGATCGCGAACCACCTGCCTGCCGCCCGCGACGCGCAGTACCCAGGCGCGCGTACTGCCATCGAGGTGCAACATGAGATTGCCGATACTGTTCGACGCATCGTTCGGGCGCCACCAGACATCGTCCTCGTCGAGCGCGTCGAGGCAGCGCTCGAGCTTCGGGAGGTAGTTCGCACGCAGGAGAAATCGTGCGTCCGTGAGCAGGGCCAGGCCGAGCACGACTCAGAAGCCGCCGCGGTCGTCCGCCGTGGGCCCGTACGTGCAGGGCACCGGAATGTCGAGCAGTCGCAGATACACCGTCATCTGCGCGCGATGATGCACCAGGTGCCGCAGTGTCTGGCGGAGCGCGACGCCCCTCGGGTTGCTCATTATCGTTCGCTCGCCCATCGTCAGCGACCACGTCTCATCGAGTTTCGCGTCGTCGAGCGACAGCAGCGCTGCGCGCGCCTCGCTTACGTTCCGATCGAACGCCGCCAGCAGCGTGTCGGTGGTCTCGAAACTGTAGCCCGGATACTTCATGAGATCGAGCGTCCGCGCGGTGGCCTGGTTGGTGATCCAGCCCGGCATTCCCGACACGAGCTGCGCGAGATGGCCCATCGGAAATGACTTTGGGTGCGGGCGCCACTCGCCGCGGTCGCTCGGCACACGCTCGATCATCTTGCGCGTCGGCGGCATCTCTTCGTCGAAGTCTTCCCGCAGGGTCTCGATGAGGGTCATGTCGGTGACGGTTACCGTGGATGCACGGGGAGTGTCTCGAGGACTGGTGAAGTCGCCAGGAAATATTGGAGCGCGCGGATGCGATGAGCAATGCGCGGCCGGCGCGAGGGGCGCGAGCCGCGGCGATTCACTTCGCCGCGAGCGGAACGGTCCACACGAAGGTGTCCCAGCTCATGCGAAGCTCGCCGCTGCCGCCCGAGCC
>DATGDQ010000306.1:0-4838 GCA_035310785.1 Gemmatimonadaceae bacterium
GCGCCGCGCCTCCTGCTCATCGTGGGTCGCGTGCCCGCCCATCCGAAACGTCTCGGCTACCAGAAGCGCGGGTCCATCGCCGCGCCTGCACCGCTCCGCCGCGATCGACGTGAGCGCGTAGCCATCGAGTACGTTGTTGCCATCGAACACGCCGCCCCAAATTCCATAGGCTTGTGGCCAGCTCGCAAAGCTTTCGGGTGCTGGAGTCAGGTGATGCTGCGCCAGGCGTGTGCCAAGGGCAACCTGGTTGTTCTGGATGATGAAGATGGCCGGCACTCGCCTCACCGCGGCGAAGTTCAGCCCCTCATGAAAAACGCCCGCCTTCGTGCTTCCGTCACCGATCCAGGTGAGGACCACGGTGTCGCGCTTCCGGGCCTGCATGGCGAGCGCGATCCCGGTGGCCACCGCGGCGCAATCGCCGACGATGCTCACCGGCGGCAGAATGCCGCGTGAAAAGTCGCCGTAGTGGCCATCGCGGCCTCGAGACGGCCCATCGCCAGTCCCGATATAGGCGCGGAACACGTCTGCGGCCGGCATTCCCATCTCGTTGCAAGCACCCGAGTTACGGATCATCGGCGCAACCACGTCCGCGTTCGGGCCACGACGAAGCGCATGCACGGGCCCGACCGTGGCCGCCTCCTCGCCCGTACCCAGCCACGCCTTCGAGATCACGCCCTGCTTCACGAAGCGCTTGAGTGCCACATCGATGAGCCGAGTGCGCACCAGACCCGCATAGAGGTCGAGCAGCTGGCTCTCACGAAGTGAATCGATGATCGCCACGCGATCCGGATGCCGAGTGAGCGTTGCGATGAAGCGCTCACGCTCGGCGTCATCCGGTGCCCAGGCAACGTACTCCGGTGGATCGAATGCCGCGTATCGCTTCATGGGAGAAATGTGGGCGCCCGCCGCGAAGGGCGGCAATGGGTGCGAGTCGAACGCCTCCGGCGCTCGCGTCAGCGACCGAGAATTCTGTCCAGCACGCCCGACGCCGTGCCGCCACTTCGGGCCGCATCGGCGAGCGCCGCTGCGAATTCCGGAGCTGATTGATACCGATCCGCCGGCTCGCGCTGCATGCTCTTGAGCAGCACCTTCTCGAGCGAGGCCGGGAAGTCGAGATCGGGCCGGGCGGCGCGAATCGGAGTCGGCTCGCTCCGCAGACGTGCGATCATGATGTCCTGCTGCGTACGTCCGGCAAACGGCAGCTTGCCCGTGAGCATCTCGAATGTCATGAGGCCCAGCGAGTACACATCGGTGCGCGGATCGAGCGGCTTCCCGCGGAGCTGCTCCGGACTCATGAACTCCGGGGTGCCGAGCACGATGCCGGTGGCCGTGAGCTTCTTGATCTCGGCGCTCATCTGACGCTCCTTCGCCAACCCGAAGTCCATCACGATGGCGCGATCGCCACCATCCGGGCTCCTGCTGATCATGATGTTCTCCGGCTTGAGATCGCGATGCACGATCCCGAGGTCGTGCGCCACCTGCAGCCCCGCCGCGATGTCCGCGACGTAGTGAACGGTGAGCGCGAGCGGCAGCTGTTGCGAGCGATGCGTGACGTCGCACAGCAGCTCGCCCTCGACATACGGCATCACCACGTACACGAGCCCGTTCAGCGTTTCGCCGAGCCTGATGATGTGGCAGACGTTGGGATGCTCGAGCTTGCCGCCGAGCTCCGCCTCGCGTCGGAGGCGGGCCATCGCGGTGCGATCCTGGCTCAGCGACGGCGAGAGGATCTTGATCGCCACGGGCCGCTTCGTGAGCACGTCGTCGGCGAGATACACGAAGGACATTCCGCCCTCTCCGATCTTGCGCGTCACGACGTAGCGCGCGTCGAGCGTCTCGCCATCGAGTTTCGAATAGTCGAGGGCCTTCGCGGTGGGAGCACCCGACGGTCCCGAGCGCTGCGACGTCGCGCGGGGCTCTGCGCCGAGCGGCTCGAAGACTCGCGCGTGCGAAGCGGGAGGGTGCGGCGGCGGTGCCGGCGGGATGAACGGCGACGCGGGCCGGCTCGCCGCTGGATTCACGACTGCCACGAGCTTCGTTCCGTCGCGCGAGCAGAAGCTGGCATCGTCGGAATAGGTGGCCTGACAGGTCGGACAGCGTGCGCTCATGCGCTGTCTACGTGGCGCTCATGTGCAGACGCGATTGCGGCCCTGCGCCTTGGCGCGATAGAGCGCCTCATCCGCGAGCGCGATGAGCTCTTCCGGGGCCTGAACCTGCGTGGACAGCACCGTCGCGACTCCGACGCTGACCGTGACGGCGGGGGCGGGCACGGGACCCTCCGTCGTCTGCTCCGCCACACGGGCCCGAATGCGCTCGGCGACCTTCACGGCACCGTCCTCACCCGTCTCGGGCAGGATGACGACGAACTCCTCGCCGCCATAGCGCGCCACGACGTCCACCGAGCGCGCCTCTCGCTGCAACACGCGCGCGACGCTCCGCAGCGCCTCGTCTCCCGCGAGATGTCCGAAGCTGTCGTTCACGGCCTTGAAGTGATCGAGGTCGACCATCAGCAGCGACAGCGCGAGCGAATATCTCCGCGCGCGGTCGAGCTCCGAGTCGAGGCGATCCATCAAGGCGCGCCGATTGAGCGCCTGGGTGAGCGAATCCGTGAGCGCCAGCACCTCGAGCCGCTCGTTGTCCGCGCGCGTGCTCTCCATCGTTTGCGCGCGCTGGATCGCGCTCACCGCCGCCTTCACGACATCGTCCGCGAAGTCGACGTCGCTCGCCTTGAGCGACGGCTCTCCTTCGAGCGTGCGCAGAAAGACCACCCCCGCCTCCATGCCATCGATGCGGAACGGGAGCGCGATCACCGAGCGCACCTTCACATCGTTGTGCTCGGTTCTCCACTCTTCGCGCGTCTCCGCGTACAACGGGCTCGTCGCCACATCCTCCACGAGCACCGGCTTCGCGCTCTCGAGCGCAGCGCGAATCTCCGGGTAGCGCCGCAGCTCGATCTCGAGATGCCGAAGTCCGGGCGTCTCGTACGCTGCGGCGACGATTCCGACGTCGTCTCCGGGACGCGCCAGGATGAGCGAGCAGTGCGAGATGTCGAGCGCGTGCGCCACCCGCCGCGTGAGGATGTGATACAGCTCCTCCGGCGAGAAGTCGCCGTGCACTTCCTGCAGGATGTCGACGAGCTGCCGGCGCTTCTCCGCTTCGGTGCGCACCTGGGCGAGCTCGGCTTCCGTGGAGTGCAGCGTGTGACGCGCGTGCAGGATCTCCCGGCGGAGCCGCAGCTGCATGCGCACGCGGGCGAGCAGCTCGCGCACGTGGAACGGCTTGCTGAGGAAGTCCGTCGCGCCGAACCGCAGCACCTGCATCGACATCTCATCCGGCGCCTGCGGCGACATGACGAGCACGGGCATGTCGCGCCATTGCTCTTCGCCGCGCATTTGCTCGAGCAACTGATAGCCGTCTGACGGCTGATCGCCGACATCGATCATGAGCAGATCGGGCGACGTGACCTTCAGATGATCCATCACTCCCCGACCGCCCGGCGCGACCGCGACGTCGTACCCCTCGTCACGGAGCAGCCACGTCAGCGTGCGCGAGAGGACGAAGTCTTCGTCCGCGATCAGGATGCGCGCCTTATCCATGTGCGAGCACGCTCTCCAGCCCCTCCCACTCGATGTTCCCTCCGCTCAGCACGGCGACGGTATTCCCGCGCGGTGTAACGCGACCCGACTGCAGCGCCGCCAGCGTGATCGCTCCACTTGGCTCGGCCACGACCTTGAGGCGGTCGAGCAGGTACCGCATCGCCGGTGCGAGCTCCGCATCCTCGATGGTGACCACCTCATCGATGTACGCGCAATGGTGTGCGAAGGGGATCGTGCCTATCTGCGTGGCGAGCAGACCGTCAGCGAGTCCGCCGGTGGAATCCAGCTTCACCGGCACGCCGGCGGCTCGCGCGCGCGTGAGCTTGGCCGCGCCAACCGGCTCGACGGCGATCACGCGCGCGGTGGGAGCGAGCAGCTTGACGGCCGTCGCAACGCCGGCACTCAGTCCGCCACCGCCAACCGGTACGAGCACCGTGCTCACGTCGGGAAGATCCTCCACGATCTCGAGTCCCGCAGTGCCCTGTCCCGCGATGATGCGCGCGTCATCGTACGGAGGTACGAGCACGCAGCCGCTCTCCTTCGCGAGCTCCTCCGCACGAGCCATTCTGTCCGCGGTGGTGATTCCCGCGAGCTCGACGTGGCCGCCGAATCGCTCGACACCGGCGCGCTTGGCCGCCGTGACGGTGGTGGGCATCACGAGCGTCGCACGAATGCCAAACAGACGCGCGGCGAACGCGACTGCCTGAGCATGATTGCCCGAGGACGGCGCGATCACGCCGCGCGCCCGCGCCTCGGGCGAAAGTCCCGCGAGGAAGGTGTACGCGCCGCGAAACTTGAACGCACCGGCGCGCTGGAGCATTTCGGGCTTGACGAAGATCGTACCGCCGCCGAGGCGCGCGGTGAGATCATCGGCCGGCAGCAGCGGCGTGCGTACGGCCACTCCGCGCAATACGCGCGCGGCCGCACGAATCTCGTCCAGCGAGACGAGCGCGCTCGTGTCCGGCCGCGCGGTCGAGGCCGCAGTCGCAGACGCGGCCATCGACCCTACTCTTCCTCTACGTCTGGCGACACTCCCACCGTCTCATCGAGTGCATCCTCGCCACCTTCGTCATCCTCGGTCACCACACGCGCGACGTCGCACACGATGTCTCCGTCGTCGAGGTGCACCAGCTTCACGCCCTGCGTGTTACGGCCGCTCACACGAATCCCCTTCACGGGCATGCGGATCACGACGCCCTGCTTGGTGATGAGCATCAGCTCGTCGTCCGGAAGCACTTCCTT
>DATGDQ010000307.1:0-14332 GCA_035310785.1 Gemmatimonadaceae bacterium
ACCCCTTCTGCGCCTGGATCGTCGTGATCGCCGCCGTCAACGTCGTCTTCCCATGGTCCACGTGCCCGATCGTCCCCACGTTCACGTGCGGCTTCGTCCGCTCAAATTTCGCCTTGGCCATCACTCGCTCTCGTCTGAATAGTTGAAGCGTTCTGAATGCGTGCGCCCCTGCGGTACGCTCACGCCTTGACCTTGCTGATGATCTCTTCCGCCTTCGACTTCGGCACTTCCTCGTAGTGGCTGAACTCCATCGAGTACACCGCACGGCCCTGCGACTGCGAGCGCAGCTTGGTGGAGTAGCCGAACATCTCGGAGAGCGGCACGCTGGCGTCGACCACCTGCGCCTCGCCGCGCTGCGTCATCCCGCCGATCTTGCCGCGGCGCGAGGACAGATCGCCGAGGATGTCGCCCATGTAGGCATCGGGCACCACGACCTCGACGTTCATCATGGGCTCGAGAATGATCGGATGCGCACGACGCGCCGCCTCTTTGAACGCCATCGAGCCCGCGATCTTGAACGCCATTTCGCTCGAGTCGACATCGTGGTACGAGCCGTAGATCAGCTGCACCTTCACGTCGACCACGGGATAGCCAGCGAGAATGCCGTTCTCGAGCGCTTCCTTGATTCCCTGCTCCACCGGCCCGATGAACTCACGCGGGATGACGCCGCCCACGATCTTGTCCTCGAAGATGTAGCCCTGCCCGGGCTCGGACGGCTCGAGGTTGATCACCACGTGGCCGTACTGACCCTTACCACCCGTCTGGCGAACGAACTTGCCCTCGACCTTTTCGACGCGCTTGCGAATCGTCTCGCGATACGCGACCTGCGGCCGACCGACGTTCGCGTCGACCTTGAATTCACGCTGCATGCGGTCGACGATGATCTCGAGGTGCAGCTCGCCCATTCCCGAGATGATCGTCTGCGACGTTTCCGGATCCGTGTGGACGCGGAACGTCGGATCTTCCTCGGAGAGCTTCTGCAGCGCGATCGCGAGCTTGTCCTGGTCGGCCTTGGTCTTCGGCTCGATCGCGACGTCGATCACTGGCGCCGGGAACTTCATCGCCTCGAGGATCACCGGATGCGCATCGTCGCTCAGCGTGTCGCCCGTGCGCGTGTCCTTGAGCCCGATCACCGCGCAGATGTCGCCGGCGCGCACTTCCTGGATCTCGTCGCGCTTGTTGGCGTGCATCTGGAGCAGCCGGCCCACGCGCTCGCGCTTGTCCTTCGTCGAGTTGAACACGTACGAGCCGGCGGCGAGCGTGCCGGAGTAGACGCGCACGTAGGTCAGCTTTCCGACGAACGGATCGGTCGCGATCTTGAACGCGAGTCCCGCGAAGGGCTGGTCATCGCTCGCCGGCCGCTCCTCGAATACCGTGTCGTCACCCATGACGTGGCCCTTCATGGGCGCGATGTCCACGGGCGACGGCAGGAAGTCGATGACGGCATCAAGCAGCGCCTGCACGCCCTTGTTCTTGAACGAGGCGCCGCAGAGCACGGGAACGATGTGATTGCCGATCGTCGCCGTGCGGATCGCGTGGCGCACCTCTTCGTTGGTGAGCTCTTCGCCACTCAGGTACTTCTCGATCACCGTCTCATCGTGCGCCACGGCGGCATCGATCACGTCGTGACGCGCCTTCTCGGTGGCTGCCTGGAATTCCGGCGGAACGTCGCAGATGGTGAAGGTCTTGCCGAGCGATTCGTCGTCGAAGATGTACTGCTTGCGCTCGATGACGTCGATGTGGCCCGTGAAGAGCTCACCCGAGCCCACGGGGAGCTGGATCGGGAACGCGTTGCGATTGAGGCGCCCGCGGATCATCTCGACGCAGCGATCGAAGTTCGCGCCGACGCGGTCCATCTTGTTCGAGAAGATGAGGCGGGGAACGCCGTAGCGGTCCGCCTGACGCCACACCGTCTCCGTCTGCGGCTCGACGCCGGCGACGGAATCGAGCAGGGTGACGGCGCCGTCGAGCACGCGAAGCGACCGTTCCACCTCGACGGTGAAGTCGACGTGTCCCGGTGTGTCGATGATGTTGATCCGGTACTCCACGCCCTCGCGGGTCCAGAAGCACGTCGTCGCGGCAGAGGTGATGGTGATGCCGCGCTCCTGCTCCTGCTCCATCCAGTCCATGGTGGCGGCGCCATCGTGGACCTCACCGATTTTGTGGCTCTTCCCCGTGTAATAGAGAATGCGCTCGGTGGTCGTGGTCTTCCCGGCATCGATGTGAGCCATGATGCCGATGTTCCGGTAGCGATCGATCGGGGTTGTGCGTGCCATATCTCTCAGCTGTCGCGATTGCTCGCGTAGAATTCTTCGAAGTTGTAGAAACACCACGAAAAACGCGGGTGGACCGGGCGTCCCTGCGTGGGACCGGTATCCATCCGCTGCCGCCGGGTGCGATCGCCACTGCTGCGCGAACGGGGACCCAAGGGCGCGTCGCGAGTCCGGTACACTGGAATGCGACGTTCAGTTGTGTGTTTCTTTTTTGTCGTCTGAAGCGGTGGAGCGCCTGCTCACACCGGGCGCTCAGGGCTGAGAATGCCAGCCCAAATTGCTATCCCGGCGTGGGTTAGCCTGGGAAATGTAGGCCAAAGGAGAGTGATGTCAATGCCTGCACACTGGGCATTCTCCTAGAGATGGAGGGCGAGCTCAGCCGCTCGCTCGCTTCCCTATGGCCGCAGCAGCACCAGCCGCGCGTATCTCGACCAGCTCCGCGCATTCTTGAGGTGCATCACGAGCCGCTTCACCCGCCCCGGCCGCTCCGCCGCCAGGAGCTCGTCCGCACGATCCCACGGCCGCACACGTCCATGCCCGCTCCATCGCGGCCTGAGCCCCGCACGCCACATCGTGTACGTGAGCCACAGCGAGGGCGAAATATTCTCAGTCGGCAACAAATCGTAGGTGAAATGCTGCTCGAGCCGGCGCAGCGCAAACTCCGGCTCCGGCGGCGCGAGCGCCTGCTCCACCCACCGCGGAACCGAGATCCCCGCGACCGTGCGCGCGAGACGGAACGTCCAGTAGCATGCGCTGCCCCCACGCGCGTCGCGCGCGAGCGTGGTGAACTCCTTCCAGTCCACGCGCTCCGTGCGCAGGAGCGCGTCGAGATCACGAAACGCGCGCCAGGCGCCGGTGGCCATCATGTGCGACCACGCGAAGTGCAAGCAGAGATGCAACAGCTGATCGTGCACACTCGGCACCAGCACCGTGCGTCCGTGCACCACCACCTTCTCGGCCCTGCGCCGGATGTCATCGCTCGTGAGCGCGAACGGATGACCCTCGAAGAAGAGTGATGTGTGCAGCTCGAGACTCGTGCCCGTGCCCTGCGAATCGACGAGCGGCTGCAGATGATGATGCCCCTCGTAGAACTCAGGCGAGTTCTCCACTCCCTCCGTCCATCCCGAGGCGGTCAGCGCATCGTGCGCGCGCATCACGTCCTCGCGCGGCACCAGCAGATCGACATCCGACATGGGACGCGCGACGAACGAGCCGTACACCGTGAGCGCGAGTGCGGCACCCTTGAGCAGCACGGGCTCGATCTCCGCATCGGACAGCGTATCGAGCGCAGAGAGCATCCGCGACTCGAGATGCGCCATGCGGAACTCCGATACCATCGACATCCGGTGCAGCGGCTGCGCGTCGTCGGGGAGCGGCGCAATCGCGCTCAGCCTTCTCCAGAGCACCGGCGTCGCGCGCTCCTGCTCCGCGAGCCAGGTGAGCTTCGCCCAGTCCAGCGGGCCCGCGAGCAATGCGCGAATCGCCGGATCGTTCTTCTCCCCGCCAGCCGTGAGCAGCAGCAGCTGCGCTTCGGGAGAGAGCGAGGCGAGACTCATCACGTCGTCATCAGTACTGGGCCAGCGTGCCGGAACGACGCGCGTAGCGCAGCGCCTCGAAGAATGCGAGCAGGCCGATCGCGTTCAGCATGACGATGAACCCGAGCAACAGAAGCACGTCGGGCATCACGCTCGAGAGCGAGGCGCCGTTGAGCAGCGTCTGGCGCAGCGCACGCAGCCCCGGTGCGAGCGGGACCCAGTTCGCGATTCCCTGCACCCAGTGCGGAATCACCTTCGCCGTCATCGACCAGTACACGCCGCCAAGCAGTCCCGAGGCGATCATGACCACGCTCGGGATCTGTCCCGTGGTGCGGAACGCCAGCACGAGCGACGCGGCGATCAGCGCGAACGGAATGTGCGCGAGCACGATGAGCACGATGATGAAGATACCGCTCAGCGATGCCGAGAGCGACAGATGCAGCCCGAGCACCATCGCGAGCGCGAGAAAGAGGAGCGCCTTCACCGCGGTCCACACGAAGCTGTAGCCCACCATGCCGGCGAGGAGCGATGGGATGGACGCGCGCGTGGACAGCAGCGCCTCGAGCGTTCCCGTTCCGATGCCCGTGCCCACCGCATCCGGAATCGAGTTCACCGTGGTGCTCACGAAGATGAGCGCGATGAAACCGATCACGAGGAACCCGAAGTAGTTTCCGCCCTGATTGGCGATCGAGTCGCCCACCAGCGGCTGCAGCGCCTTCGAGACGAAGTACACCGGAAGCACGGTCACGCCCAGCGAGAGCACGGAGAGCACCATCGACACGCGATAGCTGCGCTGCGTCCGCCAGCTCGCCTGGATGAGCGCGAGCGCCTTACCCATTGGACGCTCCCTGGGCGCCGCGGCGCACGATACGGTCGATGAGATCGGCGAGCGGCAGCGGCACGCGCTCGAATCGCGCGATCACCACACCCTGCTCCACCAGCGTCGCGACGATCTGCGACGCGCGCTCCATTCCGCCATCGAGCTCCATGTCCACGCGTTCCCATCCATCTTCGGAGCCGCGCGTGGCGAGCGCGCCCACCACGCCACGTTGCACGAGCGCCGACAGCGCGGGGTGATTCGCATCGCGTGTGAACAGCGCGTAGCGCTCCTCGCCCAGGTCGCGCGCGAGCGAGGTGGTCGTGCCCGTCGCGAGGAGCCGGCCGCGATCGAGCACCGCGACGCGCGTGCACAGCTCGAGCACTTCATCGGCGCTGTGCGTGGCCAGAAGCACGGTGCATCCCTGGCGCCCCGAAATCTCCTCGCGAAGAAAGGCGCGGAATCCGCGCGCCGAGATGGGATCGAGACTGCGCGTGGGCTCGTCGAGCAGGAGCACGCGCGGCTGCGCCACGAGCGCCCGCGCGATCAGCAGCCGCTGCTTCATCCCCGACGAGAACGCGGCCACGATCTTTTCCGCGGTGTCGCTCAGCCCCACGACATCCAGCACATCCTTCACGCGCGAGTGCACCGCCGGGCCGCGCATTCCCTGCAGCTTGGCGAAGAGCTCGAGATTCTGATACGCGGTGAGTCGCCAGTAGAGACTGCGCTCGTCGGCGATCACCGGTGCGAGCACCGAGCGCACCTTCTGCGCCTCGGCCACCACATCGTAGCCGCCCACCGTGGCCGTGCCGGCATCCGGAAGCACGAGCGTCGCGAGCATCTTGAACATCGTCGTCTTGCCCGCGCCGTTCGGTCCGAGCAGCCCGAAGAACTCACCCTGCGTGACCGCGAGGCTGATGTTCTGCAGCACCGGCGCGCGGGGCGAGCGCATCGGATGCCGAATCATGTCGCCCCAGGTGCGGCGCACGGCAAACGACTTGGAGATGCCATCGAGCACCACCGCGTGCGTCGCGCCGTCGCTCGCCGCGGGCGATGCGTCGCTCACCGCAGCGTTCGTCGAGGCATCGTATTGCGCCGCGATCCCGCTCACGCGCGCGCCCCGGCCGCCACCGCTCCGCCATGCCAGGCGAGCAGCTGGTCGACCGTGTCACCGATGCGATCCATTCCCGCGGCAACCGACAGCTGATACACGGGAACCTCCTCCGCCACCGTAGTCGCGCGATCGATCACCCGTTGCGCCTCCGTGCCGCTCAACATGCTTCCCATGATGGAATGACGCACGAGCGCCAGCGCCGACGGCACCGAGTGCATGCGCGAGCGCACGACGGGCGGTACGATCGCGCCTTCCTTGACGATGACGGGAGAAAGCAGATAGATCGCGGCGAGCGGCGCCCGATCGTTTGAGATCATGTTGTCATCGAAGTCATGGAGCAAGTGTTTGCTGCCGGGACGCGGGGTCTCCGTCTCGCGATCGACACCAAAATGATTGGCGGAGTCCTGCCAGAGCTTCACTTGATGTACACCCGGAATGGCCTGGATGGGAGGGCGCGGGTCCACGGGAATGACGTCATCGGTGAGCAGCTTGGCGCCCGCGCGGGCGAGTGCGAGCGCGAGCGTGGACTTGCCGTGGAATTTCGGGGCGAGAAATGCGATCGCGCCGCGAGCGGTCGACACCGCGCTGCCGTGCAGCACGAGGTGTCCCGATGCGTGGAGCGCCACCGCCATCACGCGACCCGTGACGTCGGCGCGCACCCACGACTCCTCGTAGTGCGGACCGGGGGTCCAGTCGATGTCGCGACCGTTGTCGCTGATGTCGAAGATGCCGGTGTCGTCGAAGACGAAACGAAAACCCTGCGCGTGCCTGAACAGCTCGACGAAGAAACCCGGAATCACCTCGGCGCGGCCGAGCGATGCGGCGGAGGTCAGCGCGGGCGCATGCGATCGTGTGCGAAGCGTCCAGCTTGGCGCATCGCTCTCGATCGTGCGGAGCTCGGGAAATTCGATGTCGGAGCGCAGCGCGCCGCCGAACACCTGATAGGTTCTCATGGGGGCGAAAGCAACGTGGGAGACTGCCGGGAACTCCCGACATTCTCCCACGAGCTAACGGCGCGGCCGACTACGAGACGCTGACCGGGGAACCGTCGCGGCACGGGGGCGCACCTGGGCCTCCGCACAGCTCATTGCCGGTGCCGATGCCGCAGATGGTAAAACCATCCGTGGTACCGTTGAACCCGACCTGGGTCAACTCGCGGAACGAACCAAACCGTTCCACACGTGGTTTCTGATACACCCGACCCTCCTCAAATGTCGTGTGATGCCGAGCCGCTTGCCCGGCGGAAGTACGGCCGACATGGCCGTTGAGTCGTACAATTTTTTTGTCGTAGTGGAACTTAGGATTCCGCTCTGACAGCCGCATGGGGCGACGGCGCCCCGTATAGTGCAGACGATGTACCATGTCCAGCATGTGATCGAAGCCACAATTCGGACTGCAACGTAAAGAACAACGCGACTGAAAAATTACTTTGCACTCCCCGCGCGTACTCACTCACTGCACGCCGGAACTCCATTGCATCGATCACGCCAGCAGATTCGAGGAGCGATTTCTTGAATTCCGCGTCGACGATCGCGGGCAAGTGCTCGCGCATGGAGCGCGCGAAGTAGCCGCCAGTGACGCCCGTGCGCGCGGTGCGCGGCGCCAGAATGGAATCGGGAAGCAGTCCGCGCATCGAGGCGCGCAGCAGCCTTTTCGTCTCTGCGCCGGCAGATCGCTCTTCACGCGGGCGCGTGAGCGCGAACTCGATGACGCGCTTGTCGTAGAGTGGCGAACGGATCTCCACGCCCTCGTCCTTCGCAAATGTCGACACTGCGCCGAAGACACGTGGAAAGTATTGATGCGACAGATACCACGCGGTCTCGCGGTCCGCTCGCGATCCGCGCGTAATGCGCGGGGCGTTGAGGCGATCGCGCTGTTCGAGTGCGTGCGCACGCGCAAAACGCGAGTCGATCCAGGGCGGCAGCGAGCGCTCGAGATACGAGAGGAGCGGTCGCCCGCCGCGAAGCGCCCGCGCGACCGAAAGAGCGGGGCGCGGCAGATTCGGCTGAATCACCCATCGGAAGAAATTCCGGAAGCCGGACCCCGACATTCCCTTCGCCTTCCACTCTCGCGCGAGCTCCGCGAGATGCCCCGTTCGCAGGAGATCGGCGAGGTACACCTCGGATACCTGAAAGAGTTGATCCCCTCCAACGCCCTCCAGCGCGACGCGTGAATTCGTTGCGCGCGTGCCTCGGGCGAGGGATCGATGCCACATCTCGAAGGGGTGCGCGAAGGGCTCATCCCGGGCTGCGGCACGCTCGGCGGGGCTGTCGAAGAACGGGATGTTCTGGATATCGATCCAGTGCACAGCGGCGTTCCAGCGTGCGGCTATCTCGCGGATCAGCTCGTCCTCCCGTCCCGGATCTCCTTCCGGGTAGCTGATCGACACGGGGAGCAGCCGTCGCGAGCTGTGTGTCGCATCGAGGGCGCTGGCGCCCGCGGCGAAGACCGCCGGCGAGTCCCAGCCACCACTCAACCAGATGCTCGTGTCGCCCTCGGCGTCCAGCCGCTCGGTGACGGCACCGACGAGCAGTTTGCGCAGCTCGATCGCCGCTTCCTCGAACGGTGGCGAATCGCGCGTGGATGCGGCCGGTGGGCTCCAGTGCCGGTAGAGGCGCATGGGGGCGCCATCGATTCGCGTCAGCGTCTCGCCACCCTGCAGCACCCGCACGGACTCGTAGCACGTCTCCGCGCTGCCGCCCCAGAGCCCCGCCGCCGTCTCGGCGATCACCGTCAGATTGAGCGCGGTGTTCGCGCCGGGAAGCGCGAGCGGACCACCCGCGGTCGATGCGAACACCAGCCTTTCGGCCCGTCCTCCGCCGTGAACGCTCGACGAGTAATAGAGCGTGCGCTTGCCGGAGAAGTCGCGCGCCGCCACCACCGTGCGGCTCTTTGCATCCCAGATGACGAACGCGAAGTCGCCCTCGATGTGCGCGGCGCAATCGGCGCCCCATGCGCGATAGGCGGCGAGGATCAGGTGACTCGCGCTCGTGCCCGTGACACCCACGTGCGCACGTGCGAGCGCCGCGCGGAGATCGTCACAGTAATAGATGCTCGCATCCGCGGCGACAGCGAGATCCTCCTCCACGAGCACGAGCGCGTCGCCGGAGAACGACGCCGCCATCTCCCACGGATGGCGCGCGACTGCCAGCATCGCACCGGTGCCGCGCCAGATCGCGAATCGATCGTCGGCCGAGGCACGCATCGACGTGAGCGCGCGGTAAATGGTGGTGTCGTCGAATGCGGCGCTCTCGTCGCCGATGACGGCGAGGATGACGCTCACGCGTGTTCCATTACACTGATCTCATCCAGCTCCGCAAATGACTTGACGTGCCATTCCTGATCGCCGAGTATCTGCGTGCCATAGGCGACCCACGCGTGCGCGGCGAATCGGCCGCGATTCAAGCGCACGCCGATCTTGACGATGCCTCCGCCGTAGCCATGGCGATCGAGCATCCGCTTGAGCGCAACCGCGCGGACGAGACAGAGCGGGCGGAAGATCCCGTGTTCAGCGGCGCGGCCGATCGCCAGCGCGAGCTGCTCGGGGCGTGGATCAGCGCTCGGCTGGGATGTGCTCGCGGCGGCGTGCTCGTCTCCGAACGGATCGAGCGCTGCGCGAGAGACGAGCTGTCCGGTGCGACGCGTGGCGACGATGAACTGGGCGACGAGGAGCTGGAGCTGCGCCTCAGCGAGGTCGAGCCACTCGCGCGCGCTAAGCCTTGCCAGCCTGCGCAGGAACGCGGGTCGCGTTCGACTGGCCATTCTGCCCCTCCGCGCGAACGGCGACGAGCTTGTGCGAGCTCAGATCCGAGAGCAGCTCCTTCACATCGGCTTCGATGATGGAGCGCGGAACCTCGGGATACTCGGTCGAGAGCCGCGAGCAGAGCTCATCGAAGGTCTCGCACACTGGGGGCAGGAGTTCCCAGACGCGAGCGCCTACGCTATTGAGACCGAAATAGACCTCGTTGTCCGTGGAGAACAGCACGGCTCCGTCGGACATGGACTTGAAGAGGACTTTCGGATTGGGAACTGGCAGCATCTACTCCCCTGAACGCGGACAGTGCGACGACGACCAATGAACACGGCACTACGCGACTGAATCCGTGGACTGCTCCAAGCGGCCCATGGATACAATGTTACCCCGCTGGGGCGCCTAGGCGCACCGTCCGTGCCATGCGAGCCCGTGCGGAAGGGGGTTCGGGATTACGGCGAGGTCTCGCCGGGACGGTCTACGCGGTTTGAGCGGACGCTGGCGGCCGCCGAACGATCGGCCCGCGCAAGCAGACAACATCTGCGATGCGCGACCGCCACAAAGAAATGTTCAGAGCACCGCTTGTCAATGATTGCTGTAGGCCGGGTGAGACAGCTCGCCATTGGGGCCGGCAATTCTCGCCGCCCGGCGTTCTCGCGTGCGTTCGTCGTGACCCCTACATTAGCGGGCAATGTCAGAACTCGTCGAGCGTTTGCAGGCTGCCCTGGGCGACGCGTATCACATCGAACGGGAGCTCGGCGGCGGCGGGATGTCACACGTCTTCCTCGCGAGCGAAACCGCGCTCGGACGAAGTGTCGTCGTGAAGGTGCTGCCGCCGGAGACCGCCGCCGGCGTGAACATCGAGCGTTTCCGGCGCGAGATCCAGTTGGCTGCCTCGCTCCAGCATCCGCACATCGTTCCCGTGCTCGCGGCGGGGCAGGCGGGCGATCTTCTCTACTATACGATGCCGCTCGTCGAGGGAGAGTCGCTGCGCGCCAAGCTCGCGCGCGAGGGCGAGATGCCGGTGGGCGATGCGATTCGCATCCTGCGCGATGTGGTGGACGCGCTCGCGTATGCGCACGCGCGCGGCGTCGTCCACCGCGACATCAAGCCGGACAATGTGCTCATCACGGGCGGCCACGCGGTAGTGACGGACTTCGGCGTCGCCAAGGCGATGAGCGCGTCGTCCGGCTCATCATCGCTCACATCGCTCGGCGTCGCGCTTGGCACGCCCGCGTACATGGCGCCCGAACAGGCGGCAGCGGATCCACACGTCGATCATCGCGCGGACTTGTATGCGGTTGGTGCGATGGCGTACGAGATGTTGTGCGGACGCCCACCCTTCAGCGGGATGTCACCGCAGCAGGTGCTCGCCGCCCACGTGACGCTCCCGCCAGCTCCGCTCAGCGGGCAGCGCACATCGGTGCCGCCCGCGCTCAATACCCTCGTCATGCGCTGCCTCGAGAAGAAGCCTGCGGATCGTGTGCAGACCGCCGCGGAGATGCTCACGCAGCTGCAGGCGATGGCGACGCCGAGCGGCGGGATGGCGCCGACGGGTGCCACCGGCGCGGCGGGAGCGTTCACAAGCGGCGCGGAGGCGGCGCTCCGACGCGCGCATCCGATGCGCGTGACACTGCTCTTCGCGCTCGCATCCGTCGTCGTGCTCGCCGTGGTGTTCGTGCTGCGCCAGAGGCTCGGGCTACCCGACTGGGTTCTGGGAGGTGCCGCGGTGCTGCTCGCAATCGGGCTGCCGATCATGCTCGAGACCGGCCGCAAGGAGCGCGAACGCGTGCTCGCCGCGGCAACCGGGAACTATCTCGCACCCGACGTCGGCGTGGCGAAGCATCTCACGTGGCGCAAGGCGATTCTCGGTGGCGGGCTCGCGTTCGGAACGCTCGTCGTGATCGTGATCGGATACACGCTGATGCGGGCGCTCGGCATCGGCTCGATCGGCACGCTGCAGGCGAAGGGGCTGATCAAGGATCGGCAGCCGATCCTGCTCGCGGAGTTCGAGAATCGCGCGCCTGACTCGACGCTCGGGCCCACGCTCACGGAAGCGCTTCGCGTCGACCTCTCGCAATCGCAGAGCGTGAAGCTGCTGGACGGAGAGGCAGTGGGCAGCGCGCTGACCCGGATGCAGATGCCGGCGACGACCGTACTCACGCCGGTGGTCGCGCGCGAGCTCGCGCAGCGAGAGGGCGTGCCCGCGATCGTGACCGGCGAGATCGACCCTGTGGGAAAGAGCTACGTGATCTCGGCCAAGGTCATCTCGGCGGCGAGTGGCTCGTCGTTGACCGCACTCAGGGAGACCGCCGCGAGCGATGCGGAGTTGATTCCGGCGATCGACCGTTTGTCCCGATCGCTTCGCGAGAGGATCGGCGAGTCGCTCATCACGATTCGAGCCGACGAGCCGCTCGAGCACGTCACCACATCGTCACTCGAGGCGCTGCGAAAATATTCGCAGGCGCGACGTTTGTCCGATGCCGGCCGCGAAGACGATGCCATTCCTCTCCTCGAAGAAGCGACGACGATCGACTCGACGTTCGCGATGGCGTGGAGGAAGCTGGCAGTGATTCTGGGCAATCATAGTGCACCGTACGCGAAGATCGCCGATGCGGCCGGCCACGCGTACCGGCATCGCGATCACCTGTCCGAGCTGGAGAAGCAGTCGGCGATCGCCTACTACGCCGACCAGGTGGAATTCGATCCTGCCAAGGCGGCTGCGGCCTACCGCGCGATGCTGGCGATCGATCCCAATAGCACGATCGCGCTCAACAATCTCTCGCTGAACCTGCTCGGCCAGCACAACTATGCGGAATCGGAAAGTCTGGCAGTCAGGTGCGTCGGGAACGGCGTGTTCGCGAACTGTCCGATCAATGCCATGGCTGCGCAGGCCGCGCAGGGAGCGCTGACCCGCGCCGACAGCACGCTCGCCCTGTGGGAGCGCAAGTCGCCGGGCGACCCGAGCATGAAGGCCGTTCGCGTGCTGGCTCCTACCTGGCGGCACGACTACGCGGAGGCGGAGCGCCGTGCGCAGGAGCGGGTGAGCACGGCCACCACGACGTTCTGGAAGGACATTGCGTCGGGAGACCTCGCCAGCATCGAGAGCACGCAGGGACATCTCGCGCGCAGCGAGGCCGACATACGAAACGCCGAGGCGATCGACGAGGCGGGGGGCGCGATGGGGATGTACTTCCGTCGTGTTGCGCAACTGGCACAGATGGACATTCGACATCAGGTGCGCGTGAGTCAGGCGATGGCGTCGCTGTCGGAGGCGCGTGCAAAGCATCCGTTCGGGCCTATCGATCCAACCGAGCGCGTCTACCCACAGCTCGCGATCGCGTACGCGCTCGGGGGAAAAGTAGAGGAGGCCCGCAGCCTCATGGACGAATACGCGCACACCGTGCCCCCGCTGGTACAGAAGGGCGATGTGGAGCGGTTCGAGGCGCTCGGCACCATCGCACTCGTCGAGGGGCACTTTGCGGATGCACTGAAGAATTTTCAGCAGATGCGAGCGGCGAACCCGTGCCCTACGTGCGGATTATTCGAGGTCGCGCAGGCATTCGCGAAGCTCGGCCAGCCTGATTCGGCGCTGGCGAATTACGAGCGATACGTCACGTCGGGCGACCTGTTCCGCGTGCGCGTAGATGCCGATCACCTCGCGTCGGCGTACCAGCGGCTCGGCGAGATGTACGAGGCGAAGGGTGATCGCGCGAAGGCGCGCGACTACTACGCCAAGCTGCTGGAGTTGTGGAAGACGGCGGATCCGGAGCTGCAGCCGATCGTAAAGGACACGCGAGAGCGTGTGGCGAGGTTGAGCGCGGAGCACTCGTGACGCATCGTCATGTCCAGCCGCAACGGCGCGCCGACCGGGATCCTTCGTGCTTGCTCACGTCGGCCACGTGGTGAGCCGCGCCTCCTCCCACCGAAGCACGCGCTGCCGGATCTTCGCGTCGTCGCAGGATCGGCAGAGCGTCGTCGCGGGCTTTCCGGTCATCATCACCTTCGCACCTCCGCATTGCTTGCATCGGAACAGCGTCGTCTTCTCGATCGCGGGACCGGCTGCGTAATACGGTGTCAGCGCATTGCCCTTCGTGTGTGGCAGCGCAGACGCGAGACGCGCGTGCTCGGCCACCGTGAAGAAGTTCGGCAGATCGAGCTCGCGGAGCTCCGTCAGCTGCGCCAACGGTTTGAGCGAGCCGTCCACCGGTCGCGCATTGCTGAGGCGCAGATGGCGCAGGCCCGGAAGCCGCACGAGCGGGGCGAGGCTTTCCACCTTGAGAGTGCTCCACATCGATCCTCCCAGGTGAAGTCCCCGCAGTGACGGCAGCGCGGGAAGCGTGGAGAGATCGATGCGCTTCATGTCGTCGAGATAGAGCACGCGAAGCGCGGGCAGATCGCGCAGAAACGAGAGATCGACGAGACGCGTCGCCCAGTCGAGCATGAGATGCTCGAGCGTCTCTGCACCGGCCAACGGCACGCGATCGAGGCGTTTGAAATTGGTGACGTAAAGCGCGCGGAGAGCGGGGGCTCGAGCGCATGCCTCGAAGAGCCGCTCCGTTGCCGGATTCACCCACACGGCCGTGAGATGTTCGAGCTCCGCCAAACGCGAGAGCCCGCGTGCGGTGCCGCGCGTTGCGAGGAATTCCGCATCGGTCGGCACTGCGGTCAAATCATCGTAGATGGGGCGCCGTGGCACGACGAGCTCGTACAGCGGACGTCCCTCCGATGCGGGACGCGCCAATCCGACCGCCAGCTTGGCTGAGGGAAGAAAATCCTCGTTCGGCATACCGAGCGTGAGAGAGTCAGCGGACCTGCTTGGCCGAGAGCTCTACGACATGC
>DATGDQ010000308.1:0-4088 GCA_035310785.1 Gemmatimonadaceae bacterium
GTCGCCGTCAATGAGCGGAGGCAATCGTGGACTTTGGTCGCTGCGCATTCCTCTCGAGCATCTCGGCACTCGCGTGTATCCGGACATGTTCTCGCTCGCGCAGGCGCTCGAGGCTTTTGACGAGAATGGGCGATTGAAGCACGAGCTGCTGCAGAAGCGATTCGACGACACGATCGGCTGTTTCCTCGATCTCGTCGAGGCGGCGAAGCACTATCCCGGTCTCAAGAAGCAGTGGATCGAGTTCCTCGGCGAGCAGCCCAACGCGGCGATCGATCGCATTGAGACGAGCGACGTGGAGGCGGAGGTGGTGGGCGCGTAGCGGCGTTGTCGAGGCGGGCCCTTTCCCGGGAGAGGCGTCGAGGCTATCGTTCGCGCTCCGGATGGTCGATCGAGTGCGGCTGGTGCAGCGCTCGACGCATCGCTTGTGATAGCTTTCGAGGATACCGGTAGTTACGGGACGTAGCGCAGCCCGGTAGCGCACCTGAATGGGGTTCAGGGGGTCGCGGGTTCAAATCCCGCCGTCCCGATTCATCTCGCTGTTCCGACACAGCTGCTTGGCCGAAGCGCTTCGATCCAAGGATCGAGGCGCTTCGTTCGTTCTGCTCTCAGAACAACGCCAGCGCCGCGGCGCTCGTCGCCGCGAGCGCGAGGAGACCAGCGGCTGTCGCGCGGCGATACGTGGTGCGCCCGAGACTCACTGCGAGAGTGAGCTTGAGGCACGTGTTCGCGAGTACTCCTATTGCAAGAGCCCGCGCCGCAATGGAGGCCGAGAGTAGACTCTTGGGGTCGCTCATTGAAACCGTAAGCGCATCGACGTCCGTCAACCCGAGCAGCGCAGCGGTGCCGTACAGTTCCGTCGCGCCAAACCTGGATTGGACGAACGAAATCACCGTAATCGCGACTTGAAACGCCAAGGCCATTCGAAGTGCGTTTCCCAGTCGCAGCGGGCTCTTGCCGTTCTCCTCGATTCGCGTCGTGGGAGTTGCATCGCGTCGCCACGGGAACAGGACGATGGCCACGCCAATCACGAACGTCGGAAGCAGGAAGGGCGTCGCTTCGCGTGCGACCGACGGGTTGAGGAGCGCACTCACGACGAGCACACGAGGCACCAGTACGGTGCACGCTGCGATCACGCCTCGGGCCAGTGGAATGCCGAGGGCTCCATCGACGGCACTCTGCCGTGAAAAGTTGAAGGTGACCGCGGTGGAAGAAATGAGACCGCCAAGGGCGCCTGTGATGCCGTAGCCACGACCCACGCCCACGGTACGTCGCGCGATGTAGCCCGCGAAATCGAGTGCGGAGAACAACAGCACCACGATCCACAATGCGCGTGGGCGAATTTCCAGCGGGCCCCACATGGGTCCGGCCGGAAGTAGCGGCAAGATCACCACCGCCAGAACGGCGAATTGGAGCGCAGCGTGAAGCTCGGTCTCGCTCACGCGACGCACGAGCGCGTGCAGTCGCGTCTTCTCGCTCAGAGCGAGCACGACGATCGAGCCCGCACCCGCGGCAACTATGAGCCATCCCATTCCGGCAAGCGCCGCCAACGCGAGCACCGCCAATGCCGCAGCTTCGGTCGTGGCGTCCACCCTCGCGCCATGTCGATGCGTCGCCACGACGTACGCGCCAACCGAGAGCGCGCATCCGCCAAGCACCAGTCCGAGTGCAACGCTGCCCAATCCCTGAGCCGCCAGCAGGCCCGCGCCACCCCCCGTGACGCCGAGCAACAGGAAAGTCCGCATCCCTGCGAATCGCGCGTCCGGCCCCGATGTGTGACCGGACCATTCGCGCTCGACTCCCACTCCGAGGCCGATGAGCGCCGCGATCGCGAGTCGAGTTGCCCCTTCGAGCTCTGATGCCATCATCGTGGAACCCGTGCAAAGTGGACCAGTCGCTCAGTGAGCGCGTTCGTCAGATTGACGCAGGCGAGTGAACAGAGGTCATGGAGTGCAAGGCGATTGTGTGTCGCACGTTACTCCAATTTCGGGGCGTGGCGCCAGCTTCCGTGTCAGCGATAATCCGACGAATTGTGGGCCCCCGCCTCACAGTGGCCACGTTTGTCTGGTCCTATCATCCAAGTGCAGAGATGTCTGGCAACCACAAATGCCGAGGCGCGCATGATACCCGATCCACTGCACCCAGCGATTGTACACTTTCCGATCGTGTTGATGTTCGTGCTTCCGGTCCTCGCGCTATGGGCAATCTGGCGCATCTCGCGCGGCGACAAACCACGCAGAACATGGGCAATTCCACTGCTCGCAGCGGCGTTCCTGGCACTCTCCTCGTGGGCCGCAGTGGCTACCGGAGAACGTGACTCGGACAAGGTCGAGCGTGTCGTCAGTGATCAGCCACTCGACACGCACGAGGAGACGGCCGAGCTGTTCTTGGCTCTATCGGTGGGTGTCGTCGTCATCGCAGGTGCTGGACTGTTGAGCGGGACAATCGGGCGGTCGGCTCGCATCCTCACAGCGGCGGCGGCGATGGGGCTCATCGTAGTAGGCGCGCGGGCGGGGCATTCCGGGGGTGCGCTCGTGTACAAGCACGGTGCCGCCGGTGCGTACAGTCAACCGTCGACCCCGCGCACGGAGCGAGCTGGCGGCGAGATCCACGAGCCGTGAAGGTCTCGGCTAATCGCGTCTACTCTGGCGAGACGCGGGCGTCAGCCTCCGCAGAAAGCTCTCGCCCAGCAGGCGACTCTCGCTAGCTCGAGCCTGACGAGACCAGTTGCCCAGCGGCCGGCGCCACTCCCGCGGCGACGAATGCCTCGTTGTTCACGAGCACAAACTTGCCCGTCACGCCTCCTTTGCCGAGCAACTCGTGCGCGCTCCTCGCTTCGGTGAGCGGGAAGCGTTGCGCGATGAGCGGCTTGATCTTGTGTTGGCGGAGGAGCTCGAACAGGACCGTCAAGTCCTGCCGGTACAGCGCCGGCCGCGCGCGCTTCAGTGTCTGAATGCTGTAGAGAACGACGCGCTTGTGTCCCGGCAAGAGCCAGCTGGCGGCAATGTACCAACCGAAGCTGAATAGTGCGCGAAAGCGATGGCGCTCGCCGGAGGGTCCCGACGCAACTCGTCCACCGCGCAACGATCCCGTCAGCCCATAGGCCACGACCTTCCCGCCGGGACGGAGTGCCTTCCGCGACTCCCAGATGTGCCTGCCGCCGATGCTCTCGAAGACGGCGTCGACACCTTCGCCGGTCAGGCGCCGAATTTCCGCCACGAAGTCCTGGTGCTCGTAATCGATCGGAACGGCGCCAAGGAGCCTCACCGTCGAAGCCTGTGTGGCCGAGCAGGTGCCGTACATCTCGAGCTCGGCAAGGCGGCCGAGCTGGAGCAGCGCAGTGCCGACGCCACCGGCCGCGCCATGAATCAGCACCTGCTGCCCGGTGCTCACCTTCGCCGACCGATGCATCATCTGGTACGCGGTGACGTAATTCAGGAGCAGGCTCACGGCCTCCGCTGGATCGAGCCCGGGCGGGACCGGAACGATCTCGCGTCGATCGATGCAGACGAATTCCGCGTACGCACCATGTATCGGTAGGGCGGCGACGAGCTGACCCAGTTCGAGTCCGGAGACGTCCGCCCCTAGCCGTTCGACCATACCGACGAGATCCCACCCTGGCGTGAAGGGAACACGAGGCGTTTCGGGATGGATGCCTTCGCGTGCCATCACGTCAGGCAACGAGACACCGGCGGCGAGAACCCTTATCCGAACTTCGCCGCGCTTCGGCTCCGGAACTTCCTCTTCGATCACTCGAAGTGCATCGGGACCGCCGTAGTGATCGACGATGATGCGCCTGTTATTCATGGCACCCTCCTGTCTTTGCCGGGCGCTCGAGGCCGCGAGCCTACCTCGGGGGCGATGAGCTACTGCGTCGCCAGATTCGCACGACTGCGAGTATACACGAGCCTCGCGAGACGGGTATCGGCGAAGTACCGGTAATCATGTAGGCGTATTCCTCACCAGCATTGGGCGCCTGGCGCCCACACATGGCGGAGGCGCCAACGCGGCGGCCGGGGAAAGCGGGGATGCGGCGCTGCCTCCGCTCTCGATCGACGAAGGGAAAGCCCGACGGCGAAATACGCCGCCGG
>DATGDQ010000309.1:0-6470 GCA_035310785.1 Gemmatimonadaceae bacterium
ACCCCTTCTGCGCCTGGATCGTCGTGATCGCCGCCGTCAACGTCGTCTTCCCATGGTCCACGTGCCCGATCGTCCCCACGTTCACGTGCGGCTTCGTCCGCTCAAATTTCGCCTTGGCCATCACTCGCTCTCGTCTGAATAATCTCGCGACTTACCATGTTGGTGATCCCATATCACCACATGTGCAGCGCGCCCCGCCATCTCACCGCCATCAAGCTCGCGACCGGGATCGAACCGGTGACCTCACCCTTACCAAGGGTGTGCTCTACCGACTGAGCTACGCGAGCGATGTCTGCTACCGATCCGTACCACCCACCGCGTTCACTGCCCACGTACCGCTCGCGTACCGCTCATGCATTCGGCAAGCGGGAGACGGGGCTCGAACCCGCGACATCAAGCTTGGAAGGCTTGCGCTCTACCAACTGAGCTACTCCCGCGAGAGAACTGCTCTCGCGCCTCGACGATTGCGCATCGCCGCTGCGCGGCTCCTGCTTTCCATGCCCGTCTCACGGCTCCTGGATCAATCCCGCTTGCCGCGTTGGCCGGCGCGCCACTCATGCATCCATTCAGCCACCGATCGATGGTGGGGGAAGGATTCGAACCTTCGTAGGCGTTAGCCGGCAGATTTACAGTCTGCTCCCGTTGGCCGCTTGGGTACCCCACCCTTGCCCTGCGCGCTGCGACCCGACGCCCTGTGTGCCACCGTGGACGAGGCTGTGCACCCAACCAGAGCTGACGGCGAGAATCGAACTCGCAACCGCCTGATTACAAATCAGGTGCTCTGCCAATTGAGCTACGTCAGCGTGAGCTCAAATCAGCGCACGGCGTTTTTGCGCAAGACTCATAGAATAACAGGAGTTGAACAGGTCGTCAAGCGCGCGGACTGCACGTATGTCGTGCTACCGCACCTTCTTCCACCGCGTCCCCTGAGGCGTATCCTCGATCGCAATTCCCTTCCCGTCGAGCTCGCCACGGATCGCATCCGCCGCCGCAAAATCCCGCCGTGCGCGAGCCTCACGACGCGCCGTGAGCCGCCCCTCCACCCACTGGGCCAACTCCGCGCCGACTTCTGCCTCCCCCGGCACGATGTCGAGCACTCCGTTCACCATCGCAAACGCCTCTCTGGCCGCATCCAACCCCGCCGCATCGCCCCCGCCCGCGTCCAGCTCCGCGTTGATCATCCGGATGAACTCGAACAGCGCAGCCATCGCCTCCGGCGCGTTCAGATCATCATTGAACGCGTCGATCGCCGAGCGCTGAAGCTCCGCCGCGATCGCCGACATGCGCTCGGTGCCCCCGGTCGCAGCCGCGAGGCGCTCCGCGAAATCCCCAACTCGCCGCACCGCGTTCGATGACGCCTCCAGCGACTCTTCGGCGAGATTCAGCTGCTTTCGATAGTGCACGGAAAACATGAAATGCCGCACCGCGGCGGCCGAGACGCCGGCGGCGCGCAGATCCTCGACGGCCGCGACGTTGCCCACTCGCTTCGCCATCTTGGCGCCTTCGGTCAGGAGGAACTCGCCATGGCACCACATGCGCGCGAAGGGAACGCCATTCGCCCCTTCGGATTGCGCGATTTCATCTTCGTGATGGGGAAAGATCAGATCGACGCCACCGGCGTGCAGATCGAGCGTGTCGCCGAGATATCGTCTCGCCATCGCGGAGCACTCGAGATGCCAGCCGGGACGCCCGCGTCCCCACGGCGAATCCCACGCCGCGCCCGTCTGCTCATCCTCAGCCTTCGCCGCCTTCCAGAGCGCGAAATCGCGGACGTCTTCCTTGTTGTAGTCGTCGGCGGCAACGCGCGCACCCGCGCGAATTTGCCGAGTGTCCAGGCGGGAGAGCTTGCCGTAGCCGGGGAAGCGCGCGATGGCGAAATACACCGATGCGTCCTCTGCCTGATACGCCAGTCCGCGCGCCATCAGGCGCTCGACGAGCGCGATCATCTCCGGAATGTGCTCCGTCGCTTTCGGATACACTTCGGCAGACTCTATGCGCAGAAATTCGCGATCGCGATGGAAGATCTCGGTGACGGGCTCGGTAACCTCGCGAATGGTTTTCCCCTGGGCGGCCGAGCGCGCGATGATCTTGTCGTCCACATCCGTCAGATTCATTACCTGCTGCACCTGCCACCCATTCAACCGCAGCACTCGACGCAGCAGATCCTCGAAGAGAAAGGTGCGGAAGTTGCCGAGGTGCGCAGGGTTGTAGACCGTGGGCCCGCACGTGTACATCCGGACGGTCGTTCCATCCGCTGGAGCGAACGGCTCGACGCGGCGGGTGAGCGTGTTATAGAGCTGCATGCTCGTCCTGAAGACGTGATCGGCGCGCGGCCTGGGGGAAGGCGAAGGCAGAAGCTAGAGTCCCGAGGGCGCTTATTCAACGCCTGCAGGGCGCGGAACAAATATGCGAGCGCGTGACGGTTGGCGCGCGACAGGAGTGTGGTCGAGATGTCTCGAGCATTCGTGAACGAGGATGCCGGTGGCCGCGACTCGCCGCTGCGAAGGTTCGTGCTCCCCGATCGCGATGATCCAGGATACGACGAGGCTGCGGCACTCGCGCTTCTGGAAGGTGCGGCCGAAGGCGACACCGAGAGTGCCGAAGTCGCTACCGGCTATTACTGGGGCGAACGAAAGCTGCGTCCGTACGTCGAGCGCGCGCTCGTGCGCGCGCGAGAGGCGCGCGACGAAGCCGCGATCCGCGCGGCCGAACGCTTTCTGCGCTGAGCGAGGGCGCCGTTCGTGAGAGCGACCACCCGAGTGACGCCGGGCAGAGCAGCGAGCTCCTCGTCGGCGGCGAAGAGTACCGCGGCGCCGGCGAGCGCGTAGCGACGGACGAGCGAGAGCACGAGCCGGCGCTCGATCCGGGTCGCGTGCTCGAGATCATCGATGAGCAGCAGTCTGGCGCGCGTGGCCGACCGCTGGTGCAGCGTAGAGTAGAGCGCACCGCAGTCGTTGAGGCCCCTGATCGACTCGCCCGAGGAGGGATGAGCGGAGCCCGTGCCCACGTAGGCGATCGCGCCTCGAGGGGCGCTGCGCGCCCCGAGCCACGAGATCGATCCGGCATCCGGCTGGAGAATGCCGGCGGCGCAGCGCAGGAGCGTCGTGCGCCCGCTCGCGCGCGCACCCGCGAGAGCAACGATTTCGCCCGGCCAGAGCGCGAGGTCGAGACCACGCAGCACGGACACCCGCGCCGAGCATCCGTCCACACCCGCGCGATAGCTCCTGGAGAGTGAGGTAATGGAGAGCGTAGCCATGCGATGAGCAGATGAGGAGCTCGCGCGCCCGCGCGCGGATGCGCACGCACGCACGCGCGAGCCTCACAATGAAGAGCCGATCAGGATGAAGCCGATCGATCGCGGGCGCGGAGCTGGAGCACGGCAGCAGTGATCATGAAGAGTGCGGCGCCCGAGAGCGTATAGCTTTGTGCCGTTGGCGATCGCCCGGCCCACATGAACGTCGCCACCACGAGGAACGAGCTGCAGGCGATGCAGAACGCACCCGCGGCCGCTCCCCAATCACTGCGGCTCGTGAGCAGTCGCATCGCTCCGGTCACGAGGAATGCAGCGCACGACAGCGTGCCGAAGATGATCGCCACGAGCGCGAACTTCGGCTCGAGCGAGTGACGTTGGGCAATTCCCCACGGAGTCAGGAGCGCCAGGCTCACCACGATCACCAGCCACGTGAGCCCATGCTCCACGAGTCTCCGGCCTGCTGTGCGAGCCATGGTCCCTCCGAGGTCAGAGCGTGTATGCGGTGGTGCAGTGCGCGGCGTAGGAGCCTTCGAGACAATCCGCATCGCCGCCCGACCCGGATGTGCCGCCCGATCCGAAACCTCCGCCGCCGAATCCCCCCGACGCGACGCTGTCGTGCGCGATCATGCAGTCGATCAGCAGATCCTCCATCGCCGCAGCGGTGCCGAGCGTCGCAAGGAATGCCGTCACGAGCGCGGGGCTCAGCTCAGGAGCGGCGACGATCCCAGCGGCTGCACCACTGAGCAACGCCGCCGCGACGGCGTAGTGCAGCCACTCCTGTCTGCAATCATAGAAGTAGAACTGCGCGGTCGCGTCCTGTGGCGCGAAGACGAAGGCCATTGCATAGGCAATCGTGCCGAGCGTGTGCTGCAACGGATGCACGACCTGCGGCCGCTCGAATCGCACCGGCTGGGCCGGTACATAGCCGGTGCCGGTCTTCGGCAGCGCCGTGAGCGTGGTATACGTACCGACGAGGACCCCGTTGCGCACCGATTGCATGTAGCTCCGGGTGCGCAGCCATCCCGCTGATGTCTTGAGCCACGCATAGGCGGTGGTGCTCGTCAGTGAGCCGTCGACGTAGTGCTGCATGGCCGCGGGTGGACCACCGCCCGTGCGATACAGCAGCACGATCTTGTGTACCCGCTTGAGGCTATCGGTAAAGCTCCAGCTACCGTGTCCCGCCGCGGGCGCGACGCCCGGCTCGTATGGGGTCACCTGCATCGAGTACGACGTTGAGGCGCTTCCGGCGATGGACGCGCTCACCCCATCAGGCAGCGGCGCGGCCGCTACGGACTCCAGCCGATGGGTTTTCGGATTCACGACCGCCGCACTGCGTGTCGTGACGTACCGCAGCGCCGGCGTCGTCGCGCTCGGCTCCGTTGACAGCCGCGATCCTCCCGCGCGATCCGAGCACGCGCCGGCAACGAGGGCGGCCGTGAGCAGTGCTGCGATCGAGATGCGCCTGTGCAAGTGATGCTGATCGTGTTGGTGCATGCTGCTGCTCCCGCGTGAACCGCACCGCACACACTGTTGACGGCTGCGTCAACCGGTCGCCGATCCGACGTGTGCGCGGCACAGGCCAATGGTGGTCGCCACCACGGGAGACGCGCTCCATGCGCCGCGCGTGCGACCGGCGCGTCTCGAGAACGCGTTACGACGGTCGATGCGAGGCCAGTGCGTCATCCGGGCTGCGTTCGGCCATCGGCGCGGACACGGGCGCCACGACGTGCTCGATTCGCAGGTGCTGGGTCGAGACGACGCGCGGCGGCGCGCCGTCCTGGGTACGCGGGAGTATGTCGGACGAGGGCTGCGCGCCTGGCATCGTTCGAGCGCGCATCGGATCGCCCCTGCGCGCACCGCCCCGTGTGCTACCTGCGCTTCGCCGCCGCCCTTCTGCCCGGCGCCCGTGACTTGCGCGAGCTCGTCCCGGGCAAGCGCATCCGCTTGCGATGAAACGTGTCGATCGCCTCCACCACCGGCGCCGCGTCGAAGCGTACGGGATCGGTGGTCGGAAGGCCCGTCTGCCTGCGCGTCTTCTCGATCGCTGTGCGCGCGGCTCGCAGCGAGAGATCGTACGTGTTCAAAGACACCGCGATCACGGGAGCTGGACGCAGATGCCGCACGAGCATCTCGTGCATCCGGATCATCTCCGGCAGCGGCGGAATCTCGATCCACGGATTGTTGTTGATATGCGTGCGCGACGGCTGCGCGCACATCACCATCGCGTGCGGAAGAGAGCCGTGGATCAGCCCCAGCGTCACGCCCGAGTACCCTGGATGGATGATCGAGCCCTGACCTTCCACGAGTACGATGTCCGCGCCGTGCGATGCATCGAGCACGAGCTTTTCGGCCGCACCGGCGATGAAGTCCGCGATCACCGCGTCGACGCCGATTCCCCACCCTTCGATGAGGATGCCCGTCTGCCCCGTGCCCGCGAATCGCACCTTGCGATCGCGCGCCTTGAGCCCGTCACGAATCTGGAGCGCCGACGTCATCTTCCCGATGTTGCAGTCGGTACCGACGGTGAGCACGATCGTCGAATCGATCTTGCGCACGCGGCCCATCGCGACCGGCAGATCGAGCGGCGGGCGACGAAGATCGTGGATCTCGACCTTGTTCTTCTCCGCGCGGGCGGCGAATTCCGGATCCGCGCCGATGAAGGTATGCAGCCCGCTCCACACATCGAGTCCGGCGTCGATGGCCGCGAGGATCATCGCGCGCCAGTCCTCGGGCAGCTTCCCGCCCTGCGGGGCGACGCCGATCAAGAGCGCCGTCGGCTTGCGCGCGAGGCCCTCCGTCACACTCGACACCACGGGGATGTCTCCCCCGAACCCGAGCACGTCCTGCGCGGTGCGCCCGGCCCGGCGCGAGTCGATGACCGCGACGACGCGCTCGGGCGTGTAGCGGATGCAGGAATTGGCTGTCTTGGAGGTGAGCGGTCCGAATTGACCTTCAGCTATGACGAGAAAGCGAAGTTCGCGTTGCATTCAGGAGGTGTGGGGTTCATGCGGATCGCGCGCGATCGCGCGCCTCCGCGAGGGAGATGACATCGACACCGGACGGTGTGCCGACGAGAACGTCCGCGCCGGGCAGCGGGGCGCGCACCACGAGCGCCCCGTTCCGCAGCAGCCGACGGAATCCCTGTCCTTCGTAGACGCGGCCAATGAGAATGCGACGGATGATCACGTCGAGCACCGCGAGCGCGGGAACCGCCACG
>DATGDQ010000310.1:0-4177 GCA_035310785.1 Gemmatimonadaceae bacterium
GTGCTCGGCTACGAGCACTACTATGAGGAGGGATTCGCAACCGGCGCCGGGTTCCTCGGGCTAGCGGTCGCGCTCGTGGGTCGGAGCAATCCGCTCGGCGTCGTGTTCGCGGCCTTGTTCTTCGCCACGTTGTCGCAGGGCGGTCTCGCAATGAACGCGCTGGTGCCGAAGCAGATGGTGGATGCGCTGCAGGGCCTCGTGATCCTCGCGATGGCCGCCGCAGTGCCCGAGGTGCGACGGGTGCTCGCGTCCACCCGAAGAGTTGCGCGATGAGCATGCCAATCGCCTTCCTCGCGCAAACGCTTCGCATCGCCGTTCCGTATCTCTTTGCGGCAGCGGGTGGTGTGCTGGCCGAGCGCTCGGGGATCATCAGCTTGACGCTCGAGGGCTTCATGCTGGGCGGGGCGTTCAGCGCGATGCTGGGCAGCTACTACTCGGGCAGTGCGTGGATCGGTGCTCTGTGCGGCGTCGCGGGCGGCTTCGCACTGGGGATGCTCCACGCGCTCGCGACCATTCGGTACAGGGCCGACCAGGTTGTGTCGGGAATCGCAATAAACCTTCTCGCCGTGGGACTCACGCGATACTTCCTCAAGCTCGCCTTCGACAGCTCGTCCAACTCGCCTCGCGTGCCGGGATTTTCTCCCGGCGCCAGCTCCACCTCACTGGTGGCCGGGCTGCTGCACAATCCACTGATTCCTCTCGGCCTGCTGATCGTACCGGCCGTGGCGTGGCTGCTCTATCGCACGCCGTTCGGGCTGAGGGTACGTGCGGTAGGCGAGCATCCGGAGGCTGCGATCACGCTCGGAATCTCGGTCACGAGCGTGCGATACGTGGCCGTCGCGCTGTCGGGCGTCCTGGCGGCGCTCGGCGGAGCGTATCTCTCTCTCGACCAGCATCAGTTCACGGATGGCATGAGCGCGGGACGCGGCTTCATCGCTCTCGCCGCGATCATCTTCGGGCGGTGGGACCCGATGCGCGCCGGCCTCGCATGTCTGTTCTTCGCGGCAGCCGAAACGCTGCAGATCCAGCTGCAGGGAACGCAGGTGATCCCTTCACAATTCGTACAAATGATCCCTTACGTGCTCACGATCGTCGCGCTGGTCGGCCTCGTCGGCCGCGCAGTTCCGCCCGCTGCGCTGGGCAGAGAGTAGCTTTCCCCCGTGCCTTCCTATCTAGCGAAACGCCTGGACGCGCTGCGCGGCAGCGGAGACGCCGGGAAGTTGAGTGTACTGATGTTCACCGCGTTCATCGACATGGTGGGCGCGCTGATGATCATCCCGCTTCTACCGTTCTACGCGAAGCGATTCGGTGCGTCCGACTTCGCGGTGATGGTGCTCGTCGCATCGTTCTCGGCGATGCAGCTCATCAGCGCGCCGCTGTGGGGGCGCGTGTCGGACCGCTACGGCAGAAAGCCCGCCCTGCTCTTCGGGCTCGGCGCATCGATGATCGCGTACGTCGTGTTCGCGTATGCGGATTCGTATTGGCTCCTGCTCGCATCGCGCATCATACAGGGCGCGGGTGGCGGGACGACTGGCGTCATTCAGGCCTACGTGGCCGACAGCATGGCACCGAAGGATCGCGCGCGCGGGCTCGGCTGGCTCTCGGCCGCCACGAATGCGGGTGTGGTGATCGGCCCTGCGATCGCATCCTTTTCACACAATCTCGGCCCGCACTGGCCGGGGATGATTGCCGCGCTGCTCTGCGCGTCGAACATCCTCTTCGCGAGGCGTTATCTCCCGGAGTCGCACGATGCGAAGGCGCGATTGCGCACGCGCGGGGGGCGGGCGCCGTTCGATGCCGTGATTCGCGTTGCGGGGGTGGACATCGGACAACCATACGCGCGGCTGATCTGGATGTACTCCGTGGGGCTCGGGGCCTTCTACGGTGTGAACGCGCTGATCATCCTCTTTCTCAGCCGGCACTTCGACGTCACCGAGAACTCGATTGGCTTCTTCTTCATGTACATGGGTGGACTGAGCATCATCTTCCGGCTGTTCATTCTCGGACGCGCGGTGGACAAGTTCGGCGAGGTGCGCACGGCGCGACTCGGCGCGATGTGCCTCGGCTTCGGCCTGGCGCTCACGCCGCTCACCGCATTCATGAAGCTCTCTGCGCTGCCGACCTTCAGCTGGGCACCGTTCGCCGTCGTGATCGCACTCGTGCCGCTCGGCGCCGCGCTCAACTTCCCGAGCGTGACCGCGCTGCTGTCTCGAGTAGTCGGGGAAAATGAGCGCGGACTGTACATGGGGGTGCAGCAGACGTACGGCGGCATCGCGCGCGTCATCTATCCCCTCATCGCGGGCGTCGCATCCGATCGTCTTGGCGAGGCGGCGCCCTTCTGGCTCAGCGGCGGACTCGTGCTGTCCACGATCGCCATGGGGTCGCAGCTCGGACGATTCTCGAGCCGCACCTCGGAGTTCGAAGTGATCTCGGTGAGCGAGGAAGCGACGGCCGAAGCGAAGGCGGCGGAGTAGCGGTCTGTGCGTTGGTCGGAGGCCGTTGCCACGATGTGGCGCGCCGGACATTCTTTCGGAATGGTGCTGCGCGTCGGACTTGCCGGAGCTGCGACGCTCGCGAGCCCGTTCAAGCCGACGTGACCGTGTGGGACGCGTCCTCGTCCCAGTCGTAGACTCCACGGGCCCAACAAGAGGCATGACTCCGACGACCGCCCCGTTCACTCGCTTCGCTGCGCCGCTCGCGGCGTCCACGCCAGAGCTCTCGGTCGTGATGCCCTGTCTCAACGAGGCGGATACCATTGCCATCGTGATCGACAAGGCGCAGCACGCCATTCGCGAGAACGGGATCGACGCCGAAATCGTCATCGCGGACAACGGGAGCACCGACGAGTCGCAGGAGATCGCTCGCAAGCGCGGCGTGCGGGTGATCGCCGTCGACCAGCGCGGCTACGGCGCGGCGCTCATGGGTGGCATCAACGCCGCGCGCGGCACGTACGTGATGATGGGCGATGCCGACGACAGCTACGACTGGGCCGAGATCCCGCGTTTTCTCGCGAAGCTGCGCGAGGGCTACGATCTCGTGCAGGGATGCCGGCTCGAGACGGGCGGCGGCACCGTCAAGCCCGGCGCGATGCCGTTCCTGCATCGCTGGTGGGGAAATCCCATGTTCAGCGCCCTCGCGCGCTGGTGGTTCCGCACGCCGATCCACGACATCCACTGTGGCATGCGCGCATTTCGCCGCGACATGTGGCTCTCGCTCGATCAGCGCTGCACGGGAATGGAGTTCGCGAGCGAGATGGTGATCAAGGCGAGCCTGTTCGGAGCGAAGACGGCCGAGATCCCGGTGACCCTGAGCCCCGACGGACGCACGTCGCACCCGCCGCATCTCAAGACGTTTCGCGATGGCTGGCGCCATCTGCGATTCTTTCTGCTCTTCAGCCCGCGCTGGCTGTTCCTCATGCCTGGACTCGCACTGATTCTGGCGGGTGCCATCGGCTACGCGCTCGCGATGCCGCGGGTGACGATCGGCAAGATGACGTTCGATGTGCACACACTGCTGTTCGCGAGCCTCGCGATCATCTGCGGCTATCAGTCGATCGCGTTTGCGCTCATGACGAAGGTCTTCGCGATCATGGAAGGGCTGCTTCCCGAAGACCCGCGACTCAATCGCTTCTTCGCGGTGGTCAATCTCGAGAGCGGCCTCACCATCGGCGCGCTCGGCATGGTCGTCGGGCTCGGCCTGCTGGCCGCCGCGGTGCATCAGTGGTCGGTCGTGGACTTCGGTGCGCTCAACTACGAGCACACCATGCGCTGGGTAATCCCCGGGGTGATGCTCACGGCACTCGGCTTCCAGACGATACTGTCGAGCTTCTTCGCGAGCCTGATGGGAATGCGGCGCCGGTGAGCGCGACGGCAATGCGACCTGCAGCGAACGCCGAGTTCGACGAGTACGCAGGCAACTACGACGAAGCGCTCGCGAAGGGACTTTCCGTCACCGGAGAGTCGAAGGAGTACTACGCGTCGGCGCGGGTGCGGTGGCTCGCGAAGCGGCTGGCCGAGGCACAGTGGCCCGTGCGCACCGTCCTGGACTTCGGCTGCGGCACGGGATCGGGCGTTCCGTTTCTCTTCGAGGGGCTCGATGCGAAGCTCGTGCATGGTGTCGACGTGTCGGCCGCGTCGCTGGAGACCGCGCGCACGATGCACACGCGAGATGGCGCCAC
>DATGDQ010000311.1:0-9388 GCA_035310785.1 Gemmatimonadaceae bacterium
TGCGATGCGTCTCGTGTGCAGCGAGGTTCGACGACGCGACCTTCCAGTCGAACGGCTCATCGTGCTGCTGAAGGAGCAGTGGTTCACGCTCACCGACGATGACGACGGCGGAAATTCGCGCTCGCGCGACGCGCTCGATGAAATCGTCCGCACGTGCATCGACGAGTTCTATGCATCCGCGGCGGCGTTTTCGACACCGCCGGCAGTGAACAGAGCATCCGAGGGCTCGTAGCGGCGCCGGACACGAATGACACGAATGTGACGAATCGAACCGATGCGCCGGAAGGAGCATCGCGCGAGCGCGCGGCGCGCCTCGGTGATGATTCGATTCGTTCGAATTGGTTTGATTCGTGTACGGCAGTCATGCCGATAACGCTTGACCGTTAGCGCACGCCCGCCCACGCCGTCTGCACGTGCTCCCTCGCGTTCTCCGCCGGCGCGACGGGGATCGGCCGCTGGTCGGCGGCCGGGTAATACGCATTGTGCAGGTATTGGCCGACCATGCGCTGCGTATTGAAGAACGAGCCGTTGAGCGCGATCGCGTTGCGCATCACGTTCGCCCACGAGAACGGAAGGCCGTAGAAGAGCGGCAGGATCACTCGCTCGAGCTTCACGTAGAGATCGGCGATCTCGTCATCCGGCCCTCCGCGAGTGCGTCCGATGGCCCATCCGGTCACGCCATCGATGCACCCCTCCACCCACCAGCCATCGAGCACGGAGAACGATGGCACGCCATTGAGTGCCGCCTTCATGCCGCTGGTGCCGGATGCTTCGAGCGGCTTCGTCGGATTGTTCAACCAGAGATCGACGCCCGACGTCATCAGGTGCGCGATGTCCATCTCGTAGTTCTCGAGATAGACCACCTGCACCACCCCACGCAGCTCGGCCGCCGCCGCGTAGATCTGCTTGATCAGCATCTTGCCACCCTCGTCGCGCGGATGTGCCTTCCCGCCGAAGAGCAGCTGAATCTTTCCCGAGCGCTCGGCGATCGCCTTGAGCCGCTTGAGATCGGAGAAGATGAGGTCCGCGCGTTTGTACGGGGTTGCTCGGCGGGCGAATCCGATCGTGATCACCGTGGGATCGAGCTTCACACCCGTGCGCTTCTGCACCTCCGCGAACAAGGCCGCTTTCGTCTTGACGTGTGCGTCGAGAATCTCCTCGAGCGGAATGTCGATGGCGTAGCGGAGATACTGATTGTCGCGGCGCCACTCGGGGATGCGGCGATCGAACAGCTCCTGGAACGGCGCCGCGGTCCAGGTGCGCGCGTGCACACCGTTGGTGATCGAGTCGATCGGATAATCGGGGAACATTCCCTGCGAGATCTCGCGATGCCGCATCGCCACGCCGTTCACGTAGCGCGAGAGGCGAAGCGCGAGGTGCGTCATGTTGAGCGTGTGGTCCTCGACGACGTGTGCGTCGATGAGCAGCTGCGCGCGGTAGTCGCCCAGGACGCTCTTGTACTCGCCTTCGTCGAATCGATCGTGTCCCGCAGGCACGGGAGTATGGGTGGTGAAGATGCATCGGCGGCGCACGCGCTCGAGATCGGCTTCACCAATGTCGTGCCGCGCGCGGCCCGCGAGCTCGCGCTCGAGGAGCGTGAGGGTCAGCAGCGCGGCATGTCCTTCGTTGATGTGATACTGCGCATCATCGGCGTATCCCATCGCCTCGAGGATCGCCGCGCCTCCCATGCCCAGCACGACCTCCTGGCAGAGACGGTAGTGGCTGTCGCCGCCGTAGAGGGTATCGGTGAGCGTGCGATCCCACTCCGAGTTCTCCTCCAGCTTCGTGTCGAGCAGAAAGACCGGGACCACGTGGCCACCCGCCCCGAGCACGTCGTACCGCCAGGCTCGGATGGCGACCTGGCGACCAGCAATCTCGACCGATGCGCGTGCGCTCTCGGGCGCGAGCACCGTCTCGGGGCTCCATGAGACGGGGGTCTCGTGCTGCTGCCCGTTCGCTTCCAGCGACTGCGTGAAATAGCCCTTTCGGTGGAGGAGGGTGACGGCGACCATCGGAACTTCGAGATCGGCGGCGGAGCGGAGGGTGTCGCCGGCGAGAACGCCGAGTCCGCCACTGTAGGTCGGGATCGCCTGCTCGAGGCAGATCTCCATCGAGAAATAGGCGACAATGGCCCCTGAAGGGATGGTCATTAAGTGCGGTCAGAGTCGGAAGTGGAGCGCGGAAGCCGAAAACTACCTGCGGAACAGCGAATAGGGCCACCGTGGAGTGCATCAGTTCGGTGCACTTGCGACGGCACCGCCGATTAGTCGAGGAGCACGGCGACGGGAGCACGAGAGAAGACGAGCGAAATCGGGACGCGGATCGACAAGGCAGGATCGGTGCTCGCGCGCTCCGAAGCACGTGTCTCGAGGCCCGAGATCGCGTCGCGCCAGGAGGTACGGGCCAGGTCTGGGGGGAGATGCAGCGCGGTGTCGCGCCAGACATCGCCCATGGGCGGCGAGTGGGGCGCGAATGAGCGGGTGAGGCGTGGCACCACTACGAGGGCGGATTGGGCGGGGCGTGGTGGATCGGCGGCGAGGTGCCGCACGAAGGCGAAGATGTGCTCGCCGCGAGGGCCGTGGGCTGCGAGGGGACGGTAGCTGCCGTCGGCGAAGAGCGCCGGTCGGCTGGCGCGAACGGCGAGGAGGCGGTGGATTATGGCGAGCTTGAGGGCGTCACTGTCAAACTCTGTAAACCGCAACTGCTGAGGTACTTGCGGCATGTCACCAGTGGGTGACATAACTTCGACTTCGCGCAGCAGCCGCACCCTGCGGTCGTAGGCGACCGGCCGGCGATTGTCCGGATCGACGAGGCTGTAGTTCCACAGCTCGTCGCCCTGATAGACGTCCGGAATGCCGGGTGATGTGAGGTGCAGCACCACGCGCGAGAGCGCGTTCCACGCGGCGCTCGGGGCGATCGCGCTCACGAACGACTGGAGCTCGCGCAGAAAGTCGGGGCGCTCGAAGAGTGCGCGGACGAAGCTCGCGAGCGCGCTCTCGTACTCTTCGTCGGGATCGGTCCACGACGTGCGCGCCTTCGCCTCACGCGCCGCCTTCCGTGCGACGTCGGCAACGCGCTCATACAGCCCGTGTCGCTCGACCGCATCCGGCTCGCGCACCGGCCAGATCCCGACGAGCGTCTGATAGAGCACGTACTCCATGTGCGGGTCGGGGGCGATCCGGTCGCGCACGCGCGTCTTGAGCGCGCGATGCGCGCGCTCCCATCGCTCGAGCTGCGCGGCCCACTCGCGCGGAATTTCCGAGAGCGCATCGATGCGCGAGCGCACGTCGGCGCTGCGCTTGGTGTCGTGCGTGCTCGTCGCGAGCATCGTTCGCGGCCACCGCGTGCTCCGCTCGATGTTGGCGTCGTGGAGGAGGCCCACCGCATCGCGAAGCTCGCCACCCGGATCTGCCCCGACCTCATTGAGCGAGAGGAGCGGTGAGTAGCGATAGAGCGCGGTGTCCTCGATCCCCTTTGCCGTCGCGGGCCCGCTCACCTGCTGGAAGCGCATCACGAACGCATCCCGTTCGGCCCTTTCCACGGTGCCGACGGCGGCGGGATCGGCGAGGAAGATCGCCTGGAGCAGCGCGAGCAGTGGCGCGCGGATGAGGGCCGCCGTGTGGGCTTCGGCGAAGGCCCGCTCGAGCGCCGCGCGATCATCCTCGTGAATCGAGAGCGTGCCGGCCTCGAGGTAAGTGCGATACACGGGAAGACGCGCGATCAGCAGGACTATTCCCTCGGAGAGCTGCGTGCGCGTGAGCGCCTGCGTGGGCGCGGCGCGGCGCGCGATCGGCGCGAGCAGTCGCGCGAGCCGCTGCACATCGGTGGCGAGCGACGAGCGCAGAATGAACGCCTTGCCGCGTACGGCGACCTCGTGGAAGTCGAGCTCTGGGCGGCGAATGCCGAGGAAGGAGCGGTAGGTTCGCTCGATCTCACGGCGACCATCGGGACTGATGAAGATCGCGTCGAGCTGGGCGAGAAACTCGTAGCCCGTGGTGCCGGCCACGGGCCATTCGGGCCGCAGCCGCTCGCGTCCGGAGAGGATCTTCTCGACGTAGACCGGAATCTCGTCGCCCGGCCGCACCCGATGGATCGCGGCGTTGAGCCGATCGAGATAGTCGCGCGGATTACCGAGTCCGTCGACGTGATCGATTCGCAGCCCATCAAGATGCCCGTCCTTCACCCACTGAATGATTCGGCGATGGGTCGCGCCGAACACCGCTGGATCTTCCATCCGCAGCGCCACGAGCTCATTGATGTCGAAGAAGCGCCGGTAGTTGATCTCGTGCGCGGCGCGGCGCCAGAAGACCAGTGCGTACACCTGCGAGTCGAGGAGCTCGCGCAGTCGCTCGTGACCGGGGGTACCCGCGGCGAAGGTCCGTGCCGCGGCCTCGAGCGCGCGCTGCACGGCGCTCGACCGATTCTCGAGCGCCTCGAGGCGGCGGAGCAGCTCGGGCGCCTCCCTCTGGCGGCGCTCGACGGACGCTCGTCGCTTCGCGAGCCGGGGCGGCAGCGTGAGCAGCGCGCTGCGGATGCTCGTGAGCTCATCGAAATCCTCCGGCGCGATATCCGATGGAAGTGCGGCGAGTGCGCGCTCGAGCACGACCGGCACGGTGGCCGGATCGAGCGGGAAGCTCTGCTCGAAGTACCTGAGGCGAAACCTTCCCGATTCGAACGCAAGCGTGATCTCGTTCGCCTCTACGGCCTCGGAGAGCTCCTTGCCCAGGATGGGAATGAGCACGCGCCCCCTGAGACCACGCGGCGTCGCATTCCAGTCGACGTCGAACCAGCTCGCGTACCGCGAGGCCGGCCCGTTCGCGAAGAGATCGTCCCAGAAGGGATTGTCCGCGCCCACGCCCATGTGGTTGGGCACGATGTCGAGGATCATTCCCATGTCGTGCGCGCGCAGCTCCGTCACGAGCGCATCGAAGCTCGCATCGCTGCCGAGCTCCGGGTCGAGGCGCGTGGGGTCGACCACGTCGTAGCCGTGCGTGCTTCCGGGTCGCGAGCGCAGCACGGGCGAGGTGTAGATGTGCGAGATGCCGAGTCTGGCGAGATAGGGCACGATCGCGCGCGCGTCGTCGAGCGTGAACTCCGAATTGAGCTGGAGACGGTAGGTCGCGCGCAGCGGGATCGTCATCGACGCAGCAACTGGATTCTATCGACCCGCGCGAACCGGATCGGGGAACGCGACGGCCACTTCGGGATCGGTGGCGATCGCCTCGAGCGAATGTGAGAGGCGACGCGTCCAGCTGCGAAAGACGTCGAGGCTCACGCCGGGGAGATTCACGGGCTCCCGCTCGCCCACGAGGTCCTCGAGGTAGATGCCCACGAGGGCGGCAGGCGTCGAACACAGAAAGCGGTGCACGGCTCCGCGCAGCTCGGCGTTGCTCGGCGCGTCCGCGTCGCTGCTCTTGAGCGCACCCTCCGCCACGAGCCGCTCCACGAGAAAGCGACGTTCGTTGTCGCGATGCACGCGCGCCGCGGCCGCGCTCTCATCGGACTCGATGAGTCCCGCCATGCGCTGCAGCTCGATGTCGCGCGCGGTCCAGAAGCCGGTGATCGTCGCCATGTCGTGCGTGTCCGCCGTCGTGAGCGACAGCTTCGGATACGACGATGCTGGGCGAAAGCGACCGTCGCTCTCGCGCTCGAAGTACATCACGCGCGACGACAGGATCCCCCAGCGCTCGAGGACGCCCGGCACCTCCTCGGGAACCGTGCCGAGATCTTCTCCGACGATCGGTGCGCGATGCCGAACGCTCTCGAGTGCGAGAATGCCGAGCATGTCCTCCGTTGGAAATCGCACGTAGGCGCCCTGCTTCCCCGACATTCCCACGGGAATCCAGAACTGCCGGAAGAGACCGAGCACGTGATCGATGCGAAGCGCGCCGGCGTGGCGAAGCGAGGCGCGGATGAGCGCGATCCAGAACGCGTAGCGATCCTCGACGAGCTGATGCGGATCGATGGGCGGCAGTCCCCAGTTCTGCCCCTGCGCGGCGTAGGCGTCGGGAGGTGCGCCCACGGAAATGCCGGGCAGAAAGAGATGTCCGAACGCCCACACATCGGCGCTGTCGGGGGCGGCGCCTATCGCGAGATCCTGATAGATGCCGATGCCAAGGCCCGACTCGCGCGCGAGTGCCGCTGCGGCGCCGAGCTGTCGATCGAGCTCGAACTGCAGCCAGCGATGGAAATCCACGGCATCGATGTTGGCCTCGCGATACGCCAGCACGTCGGCGGATGACGGGTTCCGGAACGGCGCGGGCCATTGCGGCCAGCCGGCGCGTCCACCGTTCGTAGCGAAGTGATCCTCGAGCGCACAGAAGGTGGCGAAGTTGATGAGGTTCGCGCCTTCCTGCTCGATGTACGCACGGTAATCGCGGCCGCGTCCGGAGCGCGCATCGCGGTGGCGGATGATGAACGTGCGATGCAACATCTCGAGCGCGCGGCGCTTGAGCGACCAGACGCGTTCGTAGTCCACGTTCGTGCTGGCCCGAAGCGACGTCAGGGTGTGCTGCGTGAGCGGATCCTCGAGCAGTGCGCGCGCATCCGTGCTCTCGTTGAGCTCGGGGACGGCGCCGACGTCGATGTAGATGGGATTGCGGTAGAGGCGACTCACCGGGCTGTAGGGGGAGATGTCGTGCCCGCGATTGCGCAACACGTGCAGCGGATTCACTCCGACGAACGCTGCTCCCTTCTCGCCGCTCCACTCGGCGATGGTCGCGAGATCGGTGATGTCGCCTATTCCCCAATTCGCGTCGCTGCGCACCGAGTACAGGTTGGCGATGATTCCCATGGACCGACGAACGGGTGCCATGCACTTGGGAGGAACCACGATCAGCGTCTGTGTGTCGTCGCCGACGCTCAGCGTGTGATAGCCGAGCGGAAGCTCGCTTCCGGGGCGCCACGTGCCGCCGCGCTCGAGAGTGAGCACGGCGCGCGGCGAGGGGAGCGAGAATGCCGAGTCGTGAACGATCACGCGTACGGGCCGGAGCGCGCGCGAGAGCTCGCGAGCCTCGAGGAGCTCGAGCGCGGAGGCTGCGCGCGACTCCGTGGTCGCGTCGAAGCCCATCGCGGCGAGAATGGCCACGCGCGTCTCGTCCGACGTCACCCGCGCTTCGCGTCCGGTCTGGTCTTTGTACTCGGGGAGAATGCCAAGACGGTTGGCGAGCGTGCGGAGAGCGGACTCGGACATCGGTGAAAGCTAGCGTGTTGAGCGCGAGTGCAACGCCGAGCTAGCTTTGGGCTTCGGCCGCCGCAGGTGCACGCGTCGATGCACGGCGCGCGCCGCTATCAATTGGACATGCGAATGAGGATGATTGGCTCTCGTGTGTTCGGAGGCGCGACCCTCGCGCTGGCGCTCGTTGCCGCGCGGCGTGCGCCCGGGATTACTCCGTCGCAGGGATCGGACGGATGCTGGTTTCAGGACAAGGCCGCCGACGTGGCGCAGCGCAAGAGCGCGCACGACTCGGCGTCCGTCGCGCTGGACGGCGGCACGGTGAAGGTGTGCTATGGGCGCCCTCATCGGAACGGGCGAGAGATCATGGGGAAGCTGGTGCCCTATGGCGAGCCATGGCGTGTCGGTGCCGATGAGGCGACGGCGATTCGCGTGCCCTTCCCGGCGCGCATCGCCGGCGTGAACGTCGAGCCGGGTTGGTATTCGCTCTACGCCGTTCCGGGGGCGAAGCAGTGGCAGATCGTGGTCAACTCGGACGCGCAGCGGTGGGGCGTCCCGATCGATGCGAAGGTGCGAGCGAAGGACGTGGGCACGGGAACGGTCGCGAGCGAGCATCTCGCGTCGCCGGCGGAGACGCTGACCATCGGACTGACGGCCGCATCCCGAACCAGCGCGGTGATGGACATCGCCTGGTCGGATACGCACGTCCGCGTGCCGATCGAGAAGCGGTGACGATCAGGGCCGCGCCGGCGTGCGGTGCGCGGTCACGTAGAAGTTCGGATCGACGCGGAAGCTCGCCGGATCGCGCAGGGTGATCTTCGCTGATTTCGGTACGGTCGTGGGGTGGATGAGCGACCAGCCCGCGCTCGCGAGCGCCACGCGCACCGGCATGTCGAATCCGGGAACGACGTTCGTCCAGCGGTACGTGAGCGTGTGGCCGCGTATGCCGTACTCGAGCACGGGGATCTGCGTGGTCGTGAGATACTGCGCGAACACCTTGCTCAAGTCGATGCCCGCCTGCTCGCTGATGTAGCTCTCGATCTGCGCACCGGTGACCGTCTGGTGCCAGAAGGTCTTGTTGAGCCCTCGAAGAATCGCGCGCCACTTCTCGTCATCGCCCACGATCTGGCGAATGGTGTGGAGCATGTTCCCCGCCTTGTAGTACCTGTCGCCGGAGCCTTCCCGGTTGAGACCGTACTGGGCGATGATCGGCGCATCGTTCTGAATGTTGTCGCGCGCGCCGATCACGTACCGCGCACCGGCCTCCTTCCCATCCTTGCACTCCTCGAACAGCGACTCGGCATAGTTCGCGAACCCCTCGTGCACCCACTCATCCGCGATGTCCTTCGTCGTGATGCTGTTGCCGAACCACTCGTGGGCGCTCTCATGGATGATGATGAAGTCCCAGCCGAGTCCGAGTCCGGTATGCGAGAGATCGAGGCCGAGATAGCCGTTGCGGAAGTGATTGCCGTAGGCGACGGCCGACTGATGCTCCATGCCCAGATGCGGCGCCTCGACCAGCTTGTAGCCATCGGCGTACCACGGGTACGGACCGAACCAGTGCTCGAAGCACGCGAGCATTGGATGCACCTGCGCCCAGTGCTTCTTCGCCGCCTCGAGATGGATCGCGAGCGGCCAGAAGTCGAGCGTGAGTGTTCCGGCCTCACCCGCGTACGTCTCGCTGTAGTGCGCGTAGCTGCCGGCATTCACCGCGACGTCGTAGTTGTTGATCGGCGATGTCACGAACCACTCGTACGTCGTGGTGCCATCGGCGTTGTGCGTCGTGCTGCGCAGGCGGCCGTTGGAGACGTCGATCATCGAATCGGGAACGGTGATCGCGACGCGCTGACTGTCGGGCTCGTCCGCCTGCGTGTCCTTGTTCGGCCACCACACGCTGGCGCCCAGGCCCTGGTTGGAGGTGGCGACCCAGGGATTGCCGACCGAGTCGTGCGTCCACGTGAAGCCGCCGTCCCATGGTGGACGAAGGGCGACTCTCGGCTTGCCGTGATAGAACACCGTGACCGCCTTGTGCTCGCCGATCTGCTGCGGCTCCAAAAGGGATGCGAAGAACGCGTTGCCGTCGCGCCGAATGTTGAGCACACGATGACTCTGCGTGATGCTGTCGACGATGAGCGGTTCCTGCAGATCGATCTGCATCTCGCGCGCGGGGGCGAGCACGGCGTAGGTGATTCCAACGAAGCCCGTAATGCTGCT
>DATGDQ010000312.1:0-2045 GCA_035310785.1 Gemmatimonadaceae bacterium
TCGAGAAGCTCTCCGGGCGGTGGGAGATCGCCCGGATCGACCGGCAGATCCTCCTTCTTCAGGAGAGGTGCACGGTGAATCACTGTCCCTTGCCGAGCGCCGACGCGGCCCGCTCCACGAGCGCAGCCTCCGCATTCACGACCGACGCGACTCGCGAGATCGCCTCGTCGACGTCGCCGAATTTCTTCTGCTCGATTGCCTCGCGTACCGCCGGAACCGTCTTCACTCCGTAACCGGTATAGAATCCGGGCGCGTAGAGCAGGTGTTGGAACCATGGACGCATCGGAAGACCGCGCTCGTCGATGAACGTATGCTCGCTGTGCGCGAGGATGGTGTTCACGCTCGCGAGCGACGCGCCCGCACGCGCCGCATCGCCACTACCCAGCGCCTTGTCGTATGCCTTCCCGTACGCGGCGGCAGCGCGCGTGAGCGAGTCCGCCGCATTCTCGAGCGCCGCGAACGAGATGTGAGGTGGGATCGCAAGCGCTGGCGGTGCGACGGTGGGCTCGTGTGGATCGTTGGTCGCAGTGAACGAACCTTCCTCGATCTCCCGATTGCGCTCGCGCGCCTCGTCACTCGCCGCTGTCGCGAGCTTCTCGAGCTCCCCGATGTACGTGTGAATCGTCTCGGCCAGGTTCGTGTAGTCGTACGGCAGCACATCCGCATCGGCGAGTCGCATCGCCGCGGTGCCGACCGTCTGCGCGAGCGCGCGCCCATAGACGAAGGAGGTATCGCTGAAGTGCGTGTACCAGTAGAAGTCGTCGTAGATCGAGTGGTAGATCCCCGCGTCGTCTTCGCCGCCATAGCCGAGGTTGAGTGACGGCACGCCGAGATGCTGGAGGAACGGCGTGAAGTCGGAGCCCGACCCGAGCGCGCCGATGCGGAGATCGCTGCGATCGCGGGCGTCCTTGCGCTCGTCCGCGCTACCGGTCTGAATGACGAACGCCTGGAGCCGCTTCCACACGGAGAGATGAGTCTCTGGATCCTCGATATCGCGAGCCACGCCGTTGATGAACTTTTCGAGCACGTGCGAGCCTTCCATGCTCAGATATCCGCGGTCGTTCGTGTCCGTGTTGAGATAGGCGACGCCTTTCGTGCGCAGCTCATCGGCGTGCGCCTCCGCCCATTCCGTGGAGCCGAGCAGTCCCGGCTCCTCGCCGTCCCACACGGCGCAAATCATCGTGCGCTTGGGATGCCAGCCCTGCTTGAGGAGCATCCCGAGGGCGCGCGCTTCCTCGAGCTCGTCGATCGTGCCGGCGATGGGATCTTCGGCGCCATTCACCCATGCATCGTGATGGTTGCCGCGCACCACCCACTCGTCCGGCTCCGTGCTACCCGGGATCGTCGCGATGATGTCGTAGAGCGGCTTCAGCGTCCACGTCGACTTGACCTTGAGATGCACCTTGGCCGGGCCGGCGCCGAGCCGGTAGGTGATCGGCAGAGCGCCTCGCCAGGCGACCGGCGCCAGCGGTCCGCCCAGCGCATCGAGGAGCGGCTGCGCGTCGCCGTAGGAGATGGGAAGCACGGGAATCCTGGTGATCGTTTTCGCCTCGGAGATCGGCAGGCGCTTCGCGTCCTTCGTCGCGCCGACGCCGGGCGTCAGCGGATCACCCGGATAGAGCGGCATGTCTGCGACGCTGCCGCGCTGCACGCCATCGCGCGGGCGCATCGGCCCGCGAGGATACACGGTGCCCGCGGCGTAGCCGTCATCCCGTGGATCGGAGTAGATCAGGCATCCGATGGCGCCATGCTCGGCCGCGACCTTCGGCTTGATGCCTCGCCACGATCCGCCGTAGCGTGCGATCACGATCGCGCCCTTCACCGAAATGTTGTGGCGCGCGAGCTCGTCGTAGTCGGCTGGGATGCCGTAGTTGACGTAGACGAGCGGCCCGGTGACGTCGCCGTCGATCGAGTACGCGTTGTACGTCGGCAGCGCCTCGGCCTTCTGGTTCGAGGTGGGATCCTGGGGGAGCGCCGGCTCCTGCAGCTTGGCGACGAAGTGCGTGGGCGCCACGAGCTCCACCGCGCGCTCCAGCGGCGTCGGG
>DATGDQ010000313.1:0-5952 GCA_035310785.1 Gemmatimonadaceae bacterium
TATCGGACGGGCGCTCCTCGCGAGCGTATTTGTCCTCGGCGCGTGCGCCGGCGGCGACAAGAATGCGAGCAAGACAGATTCGTCGGCGGCGATGTCTTCGACGACCACGACAACCACTACGCCCGCCGCTACTGATAGCTCGGCGAAGTCCTCCTCATCGGCCGGTGCCGCTGCTGCACCTGCTGCGGCGCCTGCGGCCGGTGCCGCCTCCGCCGCGCCTGCGACCGGAAAGACGGTCGAGGTGAAGATGGTCGGTGATGCGAAGGGATATCGTTTCGAGCCCGCGAACATCACGGTGAAGGCGGGCGATGCGATCAAGTTCGAGAACGAAAGCGGTGGCCCGCACAACGTCGGGTTTGATCCCGCCAAGTTGCCCGCGGCCGTTCAGGCGCAGCTCGGCGCGAACATGCCGGGCGATCATTCGATGGGACCGCTCGAAAGCCCGCTGCTCCTGCAGCCGAATGAGTCCTATACCGTCTCCTTCGCGAAGATTCCTGCGGGTACGTACGACATTCACTGCACGCCGCACCTCGCGCTCGGCATGAAGGGCGTGGTCACGGTCCAGTAGTATCGAGAAAGAGGGCGGATCATTTGATCCGTCGTGAATAGATTGGGGGCGTGGATGCCGAGGCATCTCCGCCCCCTCTTTCATCCAGACGCGAGAGCCGACTGTCGACAGGGGAGTTTACGGCGACGTGGATGCGACGCCGAGCGAACAACGTGTACGAGCGTCCGCACTTTCTCGCGAAGGCGGTCGTTGCAGCATTCGTGGTTACGCTCCTCGCCTTTGCGCTTCTGGCGCGATCGACGACGCACCCCGATCGTCCGGGCGCGCAACGCGCAGGCGGAGTGGATACCGCGGCACTCGTGTCGCTGGAGGAGCGTGCCGCCGCGCAGGTGAGCGAGGCCGAGGGTGCACTGGTCGCGGAGCGGGCGCGCCGCAGGGCGAGTACGATGCAAGGAGATGCGATCACCCCGGAAGCGCGCGCCCGGAGAGATTCGCTCGCTGCGGCGTCCGCAGACCTCACGCGGCTTCTCGAGCGCTCCGATGACGCGCCCCTCGTCGCGTCGTTTCGTGCGCTCGGCAACGCGATTCCGATGCGTGGCGAGCCGCGAGTCGCGCGGCTGCTCGACTCTCTCAACGATCTCGACAAGGCGCGATCGGATTTCGGTTCGTCGGACGGAGTCGATCCCATTTTCGTGGCGCTCACGGCGCGCGTGGGCTCGATCGGCCACGAGCTCGAGGCAGTCGCGCGGGCGAAGCGCGCAGCAATCCGCCGAGCGATCGATTCGCTCACGCCTCCTCCGATCGTTTACTCGTCGGTCGACACCATGGCGCTGGAGGCTACGCGCGATTCCGCGGCCCGCGCCCAGGCGGTAGCCGCTTCGCAACTCGCGTCCGCCCGGCGCGCGGACAGCATCGCGCGCGGGCGAGAGGAATCTGCCCCTGGGATGTTCGGCGTCGGGATCGCCGCGCTCGTGCTCGCGGCTCTGGTGGTGGCGGTCGTTGCAGCACTCGGGCTCGCTCTCACGCTGGAAATGCGGAGGCCGAGTGTGGCGGATGAGACGGAGGCGGAATCGCTGAGCGGAACGCGCGTGCTGGTCACTCTTGGACGAAAGAGCGAGGAGCCGGATCCGCAGCGGCGCGCTTCGGACCGCGAGGTTCCACCATCCATCGAGCAGTCGTCGGATCAATATCGACTGCTCTACGGACAGCTCGCGGATTCGACTTTCGATCTCACGACCATGGCTGTTACGGGGGACGATCCGTTCGTGACTGCGACGGTAGCGGGAAATCTCGCGGCCATCGCGGCGCGAAGCGGCCGCCCGACGCTGTTGCTCGACACGGACTTTCGCGTGCAGCCCGTGGCGAGAATGCTGGGCATTTCGGCTACGCCAGGGATCGCGGACGTTCTCGCGCACCGGGTCGCGTGGGCGGGTGCGGTCACGAGCGTCCTGGTGAGTCGAGGACGCTCGATCGATGTCCTGCCCAGTGGCGTGTTGGCGGAAAGTCTGCAAGCGATGGCGGACGAATTCACGGCGGAATTCGACCGCTTCAGACGGCGTTACGAGAGTGTCGTGTTGAGTGCCTCGACGCCGGAACCGGGGACGATCACCGCAGCGGCGGGCGCGGTAGGAGATGTGGTGATCTGTGTTCGAAGAGCTCGCAGCACACATGCGTCGTTGCGGGCGACGATCGCGGCGCTCGACGCGAGCGGTGCAAGGCTGCGCGGGATCGTACTGTGGGATCGCCCAGATCCGATACCGCCTGCTCGAGTCGTGGAGAAGCGGCGCTTGGAGCTCATGGGTTAGCACTCCGTACGATCCGTGCAGCTGCAACCGATCATTTTCTCGACAGTTTCCGACTGCAATTTATTGTGCCGTCGCAGTGACCGAACGAATTGGAAGACGTCTTAAGAGGAGATAGTGAGAACCAGTTGAAATCGGCCGGAGAGCCGACGCTGGTATGCAAGTACGCACACTTACCGCAACCTTCCGCCCGGACTCACCGGAGAAGAACATGTCACGCTCGCTCCTCGACCGGTCGTCGCATGGCATGGCTCTGATGGCATCGCTCGTCATCGTAGCCGGCGCGTGCAGCGATCGTTCGATCACGTCGAGTGCGAAGCCTGCTCCGGAGCCTCCATCCGTGAATGGCAATCGGGTGGGGATGTTGCGCGGCACGGTGCGCGAGGATGGCACCGTTCTGCTCGAGTCTCTGGATCCTTCGATCCAGGCGGGCGACAGCAACGTGAGCGGCGCGATCTACGGCAACCAGAACGTCACTGCGAAGGTCACGACGTCGGGGTTCAATCTCACCGACGACGGCACCACCAAGACCTGGACGTTCAAGCTCGCCGTGCACAATCTGCTTCCCTATCCGGTGGGCAGCATCGATGGGGCTACTGCCACGCCGTTCGACACGGTTGGCATGTTCGTGTTCTTTCCGAGCGCGCCCACAGTCGTATCGCCGTCTGCGTGTGGCTGCACCGTGAGCGTGTTCAACACCCAGGGCACCGGAAATTTCACGGCGCCCAACCAGCTCTACTACTGGTATCACGATCTGCTCGCGGCCAGCGGTTCGCCCGGCGATAGCACGACCAACATCCCGACGTGGACGTTCAAGGCTCCGTCGCGAGTGAACAGCTTTCGCTTCTTCGTGATTCTGAGCTCCCCATGGCCGCGCGGCCTGCAGTCGCAGGATACGACATGGTCGATCTCGTACACTCCGTCGGCTGACTCTCTTCCGGATGTCAACGCGTCGCCGCGTTGGAAGCGCATCGGTATCAATTACGGCGGCTCGTACAGCAGCGGCGCGACGGGACTCACGCTGAACGTCAGCCACCACGGAAGCAACAGCGACGACATGTTCTTCTTTCGCTCTGACAACCTGGCCCGCAGCGAGAACGCATACGTCGAGTCGCGGCTCACGCTCTCGAATGCAGGCGGAAGCAAGCCGGTGATGGTCCTCGCACTCGCCGACAGCGTGAAGTTCGTCGGGCTTGGCATCGGTAACGGCAGAATCGGATTCGCGACTTTCAATCTGAGCACGCTGACGTGGGAGTGGTCAGCGGGTGCCACGCTGCCAATGACCACGAGTGTGGCGCACACCTACCGGCTCGGGAAGTTCAACTCGACCGTCGCCACCGTGTATGTCGATGGCGTCGAGTTCTTCTCGGCTGCCAACTCGCTGTTGCCGACCAACTTCATGCCCGCCTACACCGCAACCGTCGGCGCACAGGCGGCTCACCTGTCGGTCTTCTTCGGCTCGACGGCGCAGGACGCCAGCGCCAAGGTTGTCGTCAACTACGTCAACTACGCGATTCACGCGACGCCCAAGCCCTAGAGGCAATCAGCCGGCAGGCGCTGCAACGTATCGTAACATTGCTCGTCTTTGTATCAGCCGGCACGACACCAGGAGCCATGAGCGACATCCGTCCCGATCCCGCATCGATCGCATCCCCATCACGACGCCGTCCCTGGACGACGCCGCAACTGGTCATGCATGCATCGATGATGGTGATGACGCAGCATTTCTTCGGGGCGCCCGCGCAGGAAATGATGTTGCAGGGTGTGGGAATTTCCTGTGTCGTTGGTTCAGGCGTGACTTGCTAGCGAGCGACGGAGCACGACGCTCCTTCCGGCTCTGATCATGATGCCCGGCGTTCCGCCCCTCGAGAAACCAGCTGCAACGCCGTGGCGGATCGGCCCGATCGACGTCATCGCCACTGACGCCGAAGCACTGCTGCACGACACACCAAGCGGTGCGCGACTCCGTGTGCGCGGAACTCGTCTGTCGCGCGATGCGCGCTACATCACGGCTCCGCGCGAGGCCCGCATTCGCCTCGCACGCGCCGGCGCCATGATCGCGCTTCGCGCGCGCGGGCTGTACCAGCTCCACGCGTCCGCGGCCGTGGACCCTCGTGGCATGGCGTGGCTGTTTGCGGGACCGAGCGGCGTGGGCAAATCCACTCTGGCATATGCGCTGTCGAGACAGGGATGGTCGATTCTGGGTGACGATGGCGTGGTGCTCGAGCCCACGCCGGGCGGCGCGACGCTTCACGCGTGGCGTGAGCCGCTGCAGGTGAGCAGTACCCTCGCACCCGAGTTCCCGGAGTTGCGCGCGCGGCAACAGTTCGAGAATCTGAACGATCCTCGCCGCCGCATTCCCATGCCGACTCCCATCGCTCGCCACGCGCCCCTCCACGCCATCGTCTTCCCGCGGCGAGCGGCCGTCGATCGATTGATTGTGATGGCGCAGACGATGGCACTCGCGGAGCTCATTGTGCAGTCGACGCAGGTGTTGTTGGCCGATCGCGAGACGCCGCGTCACCTCGCACGCCTGCGCGATGTGATCGCGAGTGTGCCGAGCTTTCGTCTGGAGCACACGGAGAAACAGCTGCACGCCATCGCGGCCACGCTCGAGGGCGGCGCGCCATAATGCGCTACCGATCGATTCCCGAAGCGCTCGTGGCCACGCTGTCCGATGGAGCGGTGCTGCTGAATCTTCAGACGAAACGGTACTTCTCGCTGAATGAAACCGGAACGCGCATCTGGGAGATGGTGCAGCAGACAGCCGACGAGGACGCGATCGTCGAGGCTCTGCTGGAGGAATACGAGGTGGGGGAGCCCACGGCACGCGCCGAGGTACGGCGCATTCTCGATGAGCTCATCGAGGCGCAGTTGATCGTGCCCGCATGAGCCGGTCACTCCGGGCGCGGGGCCTGCTGGGCGCCTTGGCGCTCTGGGCTTGCAGCGATTCGACGCGGCCCATTCCGTTGGCGATTCCGACGTTCGTGGTGGTCGGCGACAGTGGCGGCTATTCGAAGCTGTACCGGGTCGAGAATGGGGTGGAAACTCAACTGCCGACGGCCGCCGGGAGCGACTTCGACCCGGGAGGTTCTGCAGGACGACTCGTGTATGCGTCGACGAGGGACGGGAACTCAGAGATCTACATAGCCGACACATTGGCGACAGTCTCGCGTCGCGTTACGAATAGTGGCGCCGAAGACGCCCACCCCGCGCTCAGTCCCGACGGGTCCACCATCGTATTCGTCAGCAATCGGAGCGGCGCTCCTCGGCTCTGGTCGGTGCCGGCGCCAGCCCTGAATGCGACGGTCTTCGACGCGCCGACCGCCCTTGCAACGGGCTCGAGCACTGCCGTCCCCGAAGGAGCTCCGGCCTGGAGCCCTGACGGAGGCACACTTGCATTCAGTTCGACGAGGTCCGGTACCTCGCAGATCTTCACGATGCCCGCATCAGGCGGAGCCCCTGTCGCACTCACCGCCGAGTCGGGCGGCGCATTCAGCCCAACCTGGAGCAGCGATGGGAATACCATCTACTATCTATCCGCCACCGGAATCGTTCATCTTCGGCGAATAAAGCGTACCGGCGGCAGTGCCACGAATTACGCCTCGGATTCGCTCGATCTCGACGCTGCATCGTGCAATT
>DATGDQ010000314.1:0-5602 GCA_035310785.1 Gemmatimonadaceae bacterium
ATCTGGTGAACGGCGATGCGGATAGCGGAGGAAGCTCGTCGCCCGCAGCGGAGGCGGGCTACCCGGCGATCACGGTGCCCGCGGGCTATGCATTCGGATTGCCGGTGGGTGTCTCGTTCTTCGGTCGCGCGTGGAGCGAGGCGAAGCTCATTCGCATCGCGTACGCGTTCGAGCAGGCCTCGAACGCGCGGCGGGCGCCGGGCTACGAGAGATCCGCCGTGCTCTAGCTCGCACGCGCAGGCTCCGCCCTGCGACGCCGTGCGCAACCCCCGCGCAATGTCAATTTCCGCGAGTCGCGTCGCTCGACAGCTGCGCGGAATCGAGCGGAACGCCGTACTCGGCCAGAATCTTGTGAATGGCGGGGCGCTCGCGCACGAGCAGCGTGTCCAGAGTGCGCGCCAGTGCGGAGTCCGCGCGGCCCACGCCCACGGCGATGTCGAAGGCGAAGGTCTGCCCGGACGCATCGTGCGCTGGCGTGACGGGCACGATGGTGAGTGGCGTGCGCGAGCGCTTGGCGAAATAGCCGGCGAACGGACCCCAAACGATGGCGACATCGATCTCGCCGCGTTCGAGCGCCTTGATGATCTCCGCCTGCGGATCCGGCTTGGAATAGTCGCCGACGATTGGATAGCCGCGCACGTTCTGGACGATCCCGCGAGCTGCCAGCGCCTGGGCCGGAGGCGTGTTCTGATAATCATCGCCGATCAGGTGTACGCCCACCTTGAGCGTGCGCAACGCGGGATCGTCGAGCGAGCGCACGTGCACGCGGCTCCCCGTTCGATACACGATCACGTACGTCGAGCGATAGTACGGAGCCGTCGTGAGGAGTGGGCCGAATGCGGCCGGAACGCCCATGTAGACATCGCACGCGCCGGCCTTGAGGCCCTTGCGCACGAAGCCGCGCATCTGCGGGCGCCAGCTGAATTGGACGGTGGTCCCCATGTCCCGTGCGAGCAACATCGCGATGCGATTTTCGAACCCCGCACGCCGTTGGTTCGAGAATGGCAAGTTGTTCGGATCCGCGCACACGCGCAGGGGCTGCGTCGGCGGCGCATGCCATGCGATCGCCGAGAGCGTCAGCAGCGCGCGCAACAGATGCTGGGGCGCCAGAGATCGGGGGCCGGCGTGCATGTCTGCTCTCCGTGACGGTCTCGATCTTGTATTGCAATCAGCGCACCGCGACCGGCCGGCGGCGCGCACGCGCCGTTCCTCTTCAGGGAGACCATGAACGTGATGATGATCGCCGCTGCGCTTCTGTTCGCCGAGTCCGACTTCACCGTACTCGATGTCCTCCATGAGTACGTGGGCTTCGTCGGCTCGTTCTTCATCGTCGGAGCCGCCTCGTTCTATTTTCTGCTGATGCGTCCGGCGCTCGGCACGAATGCCGCCGCGATGACCGCCGTCGCCCGCACCGCGGCGCGCATCGGCAGCGTTGGCGCGCTACTCCGCCTGCTCGCGCTGGCGATGACGATCAACGCCACCATGGCTGCGAAGCATCTCTCGCTCGGCGAGGCGCTCACCGCACGCACGCCGATGATCGTCGAGGAGGTGATGACCGTGGCCGCGGTATTCGCGTTCGCGGTTGCAGCGGTTGCAGCACGTGAGAGCCCGGCGGCGTGGGTGGCCGCGGGAATCGCCACGATCATCGTGATGCTCGGTGCGCTGGTCACCACGAACATCGCGCGTGTCGTGAATCCACTGCACGTCTTCGCGGCGTCGATGTGGATCGGCACGCTGATCGTGCTGGTCTCCGCGGGAGTCACGACGGCACTTGGCAGCACCGTGGAGTCCACCGCACGCGGGCCCGCGGTGTCCATTCTGGTGAACCGCTTCTCGACCATCGCGCTCTGGAGCGCTGGTCTGCTCGTACTCACGGGCCTGATAACCGCCTACAGGCACCTGGGGCACGTGTCTGCCCTCTGGACGAGCATCTACGGAAAGACGCTCATCGGCAAGCTGTGTCTCGTGATCGTCGTATTTGCGCTCGGCGCCTACAACAACATGCGGCTCACGCCCTCACTGGGCACGGAGGAAGCGGGAAGGCGCCTCGGACGCTCGGCCACGTTCGAGATCGCGATCGCGGCCGTCGTGCTCATCGTCACGGCGGTACTTGTGAATCTCCCCACACCCGCGGAGCACGTGTAGCATGCGCGAATGCGAGCGCGCGCGGACCGCTGCACGCGCTCGGGCTCCTAGTGCAAGACGACCTTGCTGATCCACGCATCCGCGCGGTAGTCGCGCTCGAGCACGCTCGTGAGCTTCATGTCCCGCGAGATGCTGATCCCTCGCATTGGCCGCGGTGCGTCGCCCAGCGACTGCATTTGGCCGGGCCCGGTGAGCTTGAAGAAACTCTGCGAGCCCTGGGTGCGGGAGACGTTCAGGAACGCCCCGCCATCGGCGAGCGGCGTGACGCGGCCGGTTTCCGCGAACATCGACGCCCACTGGGTCGTCGTGCCATCGTCCAGCGAGAGCACTCCGACACCGAGAGAATCGGTGGTCGCCTTGTCGCCGCCGACGTAGAACAAGCGATGTCCCGAGGGGTCCGGCACGACTCCATAGATGAAGGCGTACCAGGCTGGCTTCGGATATTCGCGCGTCTTCCCGGCGCGGCTCACCATGATCTTGCCGCCGGATGCGGGAACCCATGCCCATCCATCCGGCAGTGCCGCTGCCCAATTGACAACGGAATCGGGAAGGTCGACCTCGTTCCGTACGACATTGGTGCGGACATCGAGGACCGACAGGCGCAGGCCCGACGACGTTTGGCGTCCGACGCCGACCGTCACCGAGTCCGCCCAGCCCGCGAACACGGGCTTTCCCGCGATGCCGAGCGGCGTCTCGGCTCCGCCGCGGAAGGGCATGATGGAGAACCGTGGCTCCAAACGGCCGTTGCCGACCGGCGTCCCACGACGAAGCAGCACGCGGGACCCATCGGGCGAGATGGTCGCGTTCACCGGACTCGAGGCGTTCGCCACACGCCGCTCGGCCGGATAGGAGCCCTTCAACACGCTGGCGAGGTCGAGATTCCAGACACTGAAATCGTAGGTGCCCTCATCCATCACCATTCCGGCACCATCGGCCGTGATCGAGAAGTTGGTGAAGAGCGCGGTCACCATCGTGTCCTGGCGAGCGGAGAGCTTTCCGGTGACCGGATCCAGAGCGATTCGCACGATCGATTCGCCCACGCCGTCGCCCGCTCTCGACAGCCAGACCGCGTCTCGCGCCGCGATACCGCCGCACGTGCACGCATTGATCACGTGATCGGCGACCTTGCCGGCGCGATCGATCACCTGCCAGAGTCCGTGTGGCGATTGCAGCACAAGCGTGAGAATCCATCCGGTGCCGGGCATCGACGACAGTGCGGCGACGCCCTCTCCCGGACCGCGGAGCTTGATGCTGTCGCGCACGATGCCATCGAGCGACGCAACGCCGATCCAATACAGAGAATCGGCGTGGTACGGCGGTCCGATCAATAGAGAGTCTCCGCCCGCATAGAACGTCGCGGCGCCGGGCGTGAGATAGTGCGGCGTGCCGCCGAGCGCGGACAAGACATATGAGCCCAGCTTGTCGTTGAGCGTGCCGTTGAAGATGAGATTGCGCCGGTCCGGACTCCACTCGAGTCCGTAGCCCGACGTCGCGCCCTCGAGCACGACGCGGGTGGTGCTGCCACCAACATCCTGTTCGATCACGGAGTACTTGCAGCTACCGGACTCGCATCGCTTCGTGATGTAGGCGAGCTGCTTGCCGTCGGGGGAGATGGCGGGCACGAGCACCGAACCGGAGCTCGTGAGCTGCGTCCGCGGACCGAGCGCTGCCACGCTCGCCGTGGGTGCCGCGCGCCCCCGATAGGCGTAGACGCCACCCGCGGCGACTGCCACGAGCGCAACGATGCCCGCGATGATCGCGACACGACCGCGAGGGCGTCCTCTGGCTGCCGGTGCCGACGCCGCCGGGCCTGCGCCGGCATCGGTATCGCTTTTCACCGTGAGCGCCCGCGAGAAGTCGCCTGCGGTCGCGAAGCGATCGGCGGGCGTCTTGGCGAGCGCCTTCGCGACGGCCTCGTCGATGCTCGTCGGCACGGTGTCGCGCAGCACGCGCAGATGCGTGGGCTTCTCGGTCATGAGCTTTGCGATCATGGACTGCGCGCTGGCACCGGTGACCGGTGGCTCGCCCGCGAGCATCTCGTAGAGCACGGAGGCGAGCGAGTACACATCGCTGCGGGCATCGATGCCGCGGTCGCCGGTGGCCTGCTCGGGGCTCATGTACTGCGGCGTGCCGAGCGACAACCCCGTTTGGGTAAGGCGATTGCCACCGGCCTCTTTCACCGCGAGCGCGATGCCGAAGTCCGTCAGCATCGCCTCGCCTTCCTGGATCAGAATGTTCTCGGGCTTGATGTCGCGATGCACCAAGCCCTGCCGGTGCGCGTAGTCGAGCGCACTCGCCACCTGCCTCGTGATCGTGAGCGCCTCATCGAGCCCGAGCTGCCGCTCGCGATCGAGCTTTGCGCGCAGCGACTCGCCTCGCACGAAGGGCAGCACGTAGTACAACAGGCCATCCGCCTCGCCCGAATCGATGAGCGTGAGGATGTGCGGATGGTCGAGGCGCGCGGAGATCTTGATCTCGGTGAGGAAGCGCTCGGATCCGAGCACCGCGCCCAGCTCGGGACGCAGCACCTTGAGCGCGACCTCGCGGTCGAGCTTCCTGTCGCGCGCGAGGTATACGACGGCCATACCCCCCGCGCCGATCTCACGCTCGATGACGTAGCGGTCACCGAGCGCGGTGGAGATATCTGGGGTGTCGGACATGTGTCGAAGTTGGGATGAATCATCCAAACGCGCCAGAGCGCGGTGACTGGCGGGCTCTGTCCGGAAACTGGACCCCTCACCCCAGCCACAAACGGCTATGGTGGTACGCCTCGGCCTCGCATAGAGTACGAGCCAGAAGCGGCGACGCTCAGAGAACTGTGCGACGGCCTCCCGTCGCCGCCACGCGAACGATCCTCAGGAGAGCACGAGACATGGCAACCACGATTGAGCGCCCCGCAGCGACAGAGTATCCGCCCTACTTCGCTCGCTACGTCGATCGCGTTCCAGAAGGCGACATCATGGCGGAGCTGCGCGACAACAGCGCTCGCCTCGAAGCGACACTCGCCGCGATCGAGGAAGCGCGCGGCGCATATCGATATGCCGATGGCAAGTGGAGCATCCGCCAGACGATTGGTCACCTCATCGACACGGAACGCATCTTCGTCTACCGCGCGCTTCGGATCGCGCGCGGAGACAAGACCCCGCTGGCCGGATTCGAGCAGGATGACTACGCAGCCACGGCGGCGTCGGATGCACGGCAGCTGTCGGATCTGCGCGACGAGCTCCTGGCGCTGCGCGAGAGCACGATTCGCTTCTTCGCCTCTCTCCCGGATGAGGCCTGGAAGCGAACGGGCGTGGTCAACGGATATGAGATCAGTGTGCGTGCTCTGGCGCACATCACCGTGGGCCACACGATGCATCACCTGCATGGGCTCGCGGAGCGATACGATGTGCCGACCCGTCAATGAGCCTTGAGTCACCCGCGGCTCAGGAGGACTCCACGAATGGCGCGCGCC
>DATGDQ010000315.1:0-1999 GCA_035310785.1 Gemmatimonadaceae bacterium
GGCGCGACGGCATCGAGGATGCTGTACACCGTGCGCATCGCCTCGGACTGCCCCGTGAGCTCGCCGTAGTGCGTGAGCGCCTGCAGCTCGCTCGTCAGGGCACGGTTGGCGCGCTTCAGCTCGTAGCTGTCGAGCGCCTTCTTTATCAGCGCCTTGAGCTCGCTCAACTTCTCGGCGTTGAGCGGCTTCTCGATGAAGTAGAAGGCGCCGCCGTCGGTGACGGCGTCGACTGCGGAGCGAATCGTTCCCTGCCCGGAGATCACGATGCACTCGGTGGCCATCTCGCGCTGGCGAATCTCCCGCAGCAGCGCGATCCCATCGATCTTCGGCATCTTGAGATCGGCGAGCACGACACCGAACGGCTCGGCGGCGAGACGCTCGAGCGCCCGCTGGCCGTCGCTCGCGATCTCGGTGTCGTAGCCTTCGTCGCGAAGAATTGCGCTCAGGCCTTCGGTGATGGCGCGTTCGTCGTCGGCGATCAGGATCTTTGCAGTCATCTGGCGGAGTCGACTCCGGCGCGCGTGAGCGCGGGAAACAGGAGTAAGGTTTCGTCCTCGTCGGAGTTGAGCCGAATGTCGTGCTCAACAGCGAGTGCTTCCATTCTGGTGGCGACGGGCCGTCCGGCGCCACCCACCAAGCGAATCGCGATCGATCCGTCGGAGTCACCGACCCTGCCGGCGACCTCGAGGTTCGCGCCCACGGTGACGTCGAGCGCCTCGGCTACGAGCGCGCGCACGGTGTCTCCGTCGGCACTGACAAACACTTGTTCCGCTTCATACACCACATCCAGCGTTCCGCCTCCTGCCATGGCGATCGCCCGGTAGAGCACGAGGAGCGGCTGAATTGCGCTCCGCAAATCTACGGGGTTTGGTAGGGGGCGCGCCAACGCCAGCAGGGCTTCGACGAGTGGAATCGATCGTTCGAGCTCGCTCGCAGCCGCCGCGGCGTACGGCGCCAACGCCGAGCCGTCCGTCCCTGCTCGTGCACTGCGCGATCGAACGACTTCCAGATTGAGAGCAAGCCCGTTGAGCGGGTTTTTCAGCTCATGGGCTGCCCGGCCAGCCAGTCGGCCGAGAGCGCCGAGCCAGAGCGATGGCGCGGCGCCCACAGGCTCACTCGCCGGCGTCCGGATCGTCGGGCGCGGCCTCCACCGCGACCGCACCGGACGTGCGCCGACGCTGGACGGGAGCCGAAACGAAACGCGTCACGGCCTCCGACGTCCCGCCGATGCGCAGCTGCTCGAAGAGAAATGTGAAGGTGCGATCGTAGGCCTTCGCGATGCGCTCCTTCGCATCCTCGGGAAGATCCCAGAGCTCGCGCTTGAACGGTCCGAGCGCCTTCTTGCGACTCTTGTAGTAGAACTGCTCGTCCGAGTCGCCCTTCTTTCGCTCCTCTTTCGCATTCTCGTCTAGCCACGCGTAGATCCTGGCGCGCAGCGCATCGGGCATCAGATCGAACAGGATGTTCTGGAAGTTCGTCGCCAGGTGGATCTCCGCAGTCTCGATGCGCGGGAAGTTGTCGAACGCGCTCTCGGGAAGGGTCGACGCGCCGTGCTGCACCGCGCCCGACATCCCGTACTCCTCGCGAGCGACTTTCGAGAGCGCTTCGAGCGCCTCCAGATCCAGTTTCACGTCCGCGATTCCGCCATCGGGAAGCACCACCCCGCCGTGCGACGTTCCGGTCTGCACCGAGATCTTCGACAGCCCCACGGCGCCCGGAGCGCGCTTCTCGAGCGAGCGGATGAAGCCGTTCATGAACGCGCGCAGCTCGGGAACGGTGCTGTTCTGTGTTCCGACTTCGCCGATCTCGCCACCGATCGAGATGGTGACGCCGTGCGGCTCGATCGAGCGCACGTACGCCGCGATCTCCGCGGCGGTCTCGTAGTTGCGCTCCTGCTGCGCGTCGAGCGTCGGCAGCGAGATGTCGACGAGCGTCGACGTGTCCACGTCGATGTTGTAGAAGCCCGCGGACACCGCCTCGAGCGCAAGCTGCATCACCG
>DATGDQ010000316.1:0-14459 GCA_035310785.1 Gemmatimonadaceae bacterium
TGCGGCAGATCGGCATCCATCATGGCGAGTCCGCTTTGCTCGACCTCGGCGTGCCGTCGATGCGCACTGTGCTCCGCGTGATCTGTCGCGACAGCGCGAGCGATGGACGCGGTCTCATGATGGGCGTCGTGCGCAACGCGGACACGGACGCGCCGCTCGCGGGCGCACTCGTGGTCGTGATGTGGACGGAGATGAACGTCGGCACCAATTCGCTCACGAAGCTGCCGAAAGCGGCGCACACCACGGTCAGCGCGCGTGGCGACTACCGCCTGTGCGGACTGCCGAACGGTGTCGCGCTGCGTGCGCAAGCGCGCCTCGGCACCAAGGCGAGCGGATGGATCGACGTCTCGATGCCGCCGGGCGGCGTGATCCAGCGCGATTTCCTCGTTGGAGAGCGCCTGGTCGCCGCGGCGCCCGCGGCGCGTGATTCGTCCACCGGCGCCACTCCGGCACGGAAGCCGCTCGGCACTGCGCAGCTCAACGGGACGGTGGTCGGGGCGGATGGCAAACCGCTCGAGGGAGCGCAGGTGTATCTCGTCGGCGCCGCTGTGGGCGCGCGCGCGGATTCGCGCGGCATCTTTCGCCTGAGCGGACTTCCCGCGGGCACGCAGACGGTGGAGGTGCGGCAGCTCTCGTACGCGCCGAAGCGCTACACGGTGGACCTGTCACCGTCGCGCGAGAGCAAGCTCACGGCCGTGATGGATTCGAAGGCGCAGGTGCTCAACACGGTCACGATCGAAGGCAAGGCGTCGAGCAACATTCCCGGATTCGATGATCGCGCGAAGCGCGGGCTAGGCACGTTCCTCACCCGCGATGAAATCGAGAAACGTCAGTCCGTGCTGACGACGGACCTGTTCCGCACGATTCCCGGGTTGAGCGTGGGTTTCGACGGAACCAATTACGTCGTGCAGTCGTCGCGCGGCAGCGGATGCCAGGTGCAGTGGTGGTTGGATGGCGCGCCGTACGACAACTCGCAGAACGATCTCGATCAGACGATTCGGCCGGACGACATCGAGGCGGTAGAGGTCTACAAGAGTCCGAGCGAAGTGCCCGTGCAGTTTCAGGGGCACAACGGCTCGTGCGGAACGATTCTCGTGTGGACGAAGCGCACCGCGGGGCGGGCGAAGGCAAACTCGCAGAAGTCGAACCCGTAGCGACCGACTGCGTCGTCAAACGGCCCCGCCATCGTGATTCGGTGGCGGGGCCGTTTCGCGCTGCGACGGCTCGTCGACGGCGAGCGGTGACTAGGCGGCGAAGCTGCTGAGCGCGAGCCCGACCTCACCTTCGCGCAGACGCTTGAGCGCGCGATCGCGGAGTTGGCGTACGCGCTCGCGCGTGACGCCGAGCATGGACCCGATTTCTTCGAGGGTGTGCTCGCGTCCTCCGTCGAGACCGAAGTAGAGGCGGAGCACTTTCGCATCGCGGGCCGGAAGCGTCGCGAGCGCTCGCTCGATCTCCTCGCTCACGAAGCGATTCATGTACTCGTCTTCCGGATTCGTCATCTCCTCGGCGACGAATCGCTCGATGAGCGAGCGATCGCTGTCCGGATCGAGCGGCGCATCGAGGCGGATGTCGCCGCTGTTGAGCGCCGACAGTGCCTGCACGACCTCGACGGTGAGGCCGGTGAGCTGCGCGAGCTCTTCGGGCATCGGCTCGCGACGGAGCTTCTGTCGGAGGATCTCCGAGCCCTTGATGATGCGCGACAGATCGGAGGTGCGATTGAGCGGCACGCGCACGGTGCGGCCCTGCTTCGCGAGCGACGAGAGAATTGCCTGGCGAATCCACCACACGGCGTACGAGATGAACTTGACGCCCTGATCGGGATCGAACTTCCGCGCGGCGGTGAGGAGACCGACGTTGCCTTCGCCGATGAGATCTATCAGGGCCATGCCGCGATTCTGATATTTCTTCGCGACGGAGATGACGAAGCGGAGATTGCGCTGCACGAGCTCCTGCAGTGCATTCTGATCGCCGGCGCGAACGAGTCTGGCGAGATCGAATTCCTGCGTCCCCTTGAGGAGCGGGAAGGTGCTGACCTCTTGCAGATATTGATCGAGGATGTCGCGCTCCGGTTCGGTCGGCGCGATCCCGGCAGGGGTTGCGCGACGGCGGGTGCGCTTCACTTCGGTCATGGATGTGGATCCCGATTGAAAGTCGAAGGTATGTGATGCTGCGCGATGACGATCGTGTGCCGCTACATGTCGGCGGCTAAATTACAATCGGGCGCAGGTCGCGCCAGCCCCAATTTTGCTTGACTGCCCGATCACGCCGGAGTAAGATTCTCGGCTCGCGGCGGAGCCTTTCGCCGTGAGTTTTCAGGGGGCGTAGCTCAGTTGGGAGAGCGCTTGAATGGCATTCAAGAGGTCAGGGGTTCGATTCCCCTCGCCTCCACCTGATAGACTACGCACAACGCGGGAATAGCTCAGTTGGTAGAGCACAACCTTGCCAAGGTTGGGGTCGCGGGTTCGAGTCCCGTTTCCCGCTCTGATGCATCACGAGGAGAACCGAGCGCCGTGTGGGGTTCGGTGCGGGCGGTTAGCTCAGTTGGTTAGAGCGCCACGTTGACATCGTGGAGGTCACAAGTTCGAGTCTTGTACCGCCCATTGTTGGAGCTTCGAGCAGAGGATCGTGCTCGGAGCTCCTTGTTGCATTTGCGAGTGAGTTCTCTCGAGAGGCGGGTGAGTGGTCAATGACTGACGATGAGCGCGCGATCAGAGCGGTGGTGGACGCATGGTTCGAGGCGACGAGATCGGGCAATCTCGACGCCGTACTCGAGCTGATGACTGATGACGTCGTGTTCATGGTGCCGGAGCGAGAACCGTTCGGGAAGAGAGAGTTCGCAGCGGCTGCCAAGGAAATGGCGAATATCGAGATGAATGGAACGAGTGAGATCGTCGAGCTGCGCGTGCTGGGTGACTGGGCGTATGTGCGCAATTACATTGACTTGACGATGACGCCGCAGTCCGGTGCGCCGATGCGCCGATCGGGGTACACGCTGACGATTTTTCGGAAGGAGCGTGACGGGCAATGGCGGCTCGCGCGTGATGCGAACATGCTGGCGAAAGTGGCCTGAGGCACGCAGGTCAGGCGTTGCGCATTTGCTTGACGATGCGCGGAGGGACGGCTAGTTTTGCAGACACGATGGCGGATGTGTCTCCGCACCTGGGGCATGTCCGCCGTCGTTTCTGGAAATCGATTTCTTCGCGCGCCTGTAGCTCAATTGGATAGAGCATCTGACTACGGATCAGAAGGTTGGGGATTCGAGTTCCTCCAGGCGCACTGCTCCGGAAGTGTTGGGTACCACGCTCGACAAATCGCAAACCCCGACCGCAAGGTTGGGGTTTCGTGCATCGGTGTGTACGCCGGTGTGAGTTCGCATCTCGTCTGATCGCGAGAATCCTTCATGAGTGTGCCGACACGCGTGCACGACGTCGCTCTGGCCGATGGGGCGCATGTGTACTGCGAAGTGTACGGCGCCGGCGAGCCCCTGCTGCTTCTCCACGGTGGTGCCGGGGCCGGCGTCAATTGGAAGCTGATATTCGACTTCGAGTCGCTCACGGGACATCAGTTCATCGTGCCCGATCTGCGCGGCCACGGCCGGTCCACGAACCCGTCCGGACGCATCTCCTTCGGCCAGCTCGGCGAGGATGTCGTCGCACTGCTCGATCAACTGGCAATCGATCAGGCCAGCATGATCGGAGTCAGCATGGGCGCCAAGACGCTCTTGCATGTGGCCACCCGCCACCCCAATCGCGTGCGGCGCATGGTTCTCGTGAGCGCGGCGCCGTACCTCCCGGAGGCGACTCGAGACGCCATGCGTCGCGCGGCTGCCACCCCCAAGACCGATGCCGACTGGGAGATGATGCGGCGGTGGCACGTCCGTGGCGACGACCAAATCCTCGCGCTGTGGCAGATGTCGGCTTCCTTCGCCGATGACTACGAAGACTTGAGCTTCACACCGCCTCGCCTCGGCTGCGTCGCAACCCCGACGCTGATTGTGCACGGCGACCGTGACTGGCTCTACCCGACATCACTGGCAGTGGAACTTCATTCTGGGATCGCCAACTCGCACTTGTGGGTGATCCCCAATGGCGGACATGGTCCCATCTTTGGCAAGATGGCGAGGCCGTTTGCCCAGACCGCGCTGGAGTTTCTGACTGGAGCGTGGGGGCAGTGAGTCGATTTCACGAGCCCCCTTGGGCAGCGCGCGATCGACCTTTCGGATTGATACCGCAATATCAGCGAGCGAAGAAAGCGCGCCGCTTGGCGCCTACCGCGTCGCGCGATTCATCCGCTCCATGCGCTTCCGCGCCTCCTCGACGCGCGGCTGCAGGTCGGGATCGGCATTCTTCCAGAGATCCACGAATCGGCCGTAGTACTCCGTCGCGTGCTTCGTGTCGCCCGCACTCTCGTACAGCTCGCCCAGGCGATAGAGTGACGGCGCGAGATAGAAGCGATCCACGAAGGTGTGGCCGGTGCCGCTCGACTCCACGTACCGTCCCAGATACGCGCGCGCCGAGTCGGCGTGGCCGCCGCGATCGAACGCGAGCCCGACAAGGAGCGGCGTACAGGCGGTGCAGTTGCTCGACGGCAACCCGTCGGCCTCGAGGTCGCCGCGCCGGAAGTACGCGATGGCGCTGTCGGTCTTCCCCTCCGCCAGCGCGATCATGCCGCGAGACCGCGCGAGCGGCACGGCTTCCCGTTTCCGACTCAGCGAGTCGAGGCGCGCCTCGTGCTGGCTCATTACCTCACGCGCCTTCGCCGCTGCACCGAGCCGAGAGTAGCCAAGGGCGAGCATCATGCTCTGGTCACGCGCGACCGGCACGGAGGCAACAGGCGTCGCACGGAGCGCAGCGTCGAGCGCATCGATGCCACGACGTGCGTCGCCACGAAGCTCCCCGTCCAGCATCGCGTGAAAGAAGGCGATGCTGTGCGGATTCACCGTGTCGCCGCGCACACGTGCCTTCGCCTCGTTCACCTGCCCGTAGCGGCGCTCGGCCTCGCGCAGCCGCCCGCGCAGCACAGCGATCCCGACGAGTGCGTCTTGCGCGCCCAAGGCTGCACGCGGCGGAGCCGTGTCCGCCTGCGCGCGCGCGAGCCGCTCCGCAGCGTCGTAATCACGGCGGGTCCACAACTCTTCCAGGCGGATGGGGGCGGTCGGGAAATGCGCGTTGCTGCTCGCCAGGACTCTTACGATCGAGTCGAACGCCGCGTGCTGTCCCAGGATCGTGTATTGCACGGCGAGATTGGACAGAAGCGTTCCGTTCGTCGGATCATTTGCGATGGCGAGGCGGAATAGCGGCAAGGCGCCGGCGTAGTCGCGCGTGTCACTCAGGGCGTTCGCCAGCGTGTTGACCGCGTCGATGTTCGAGGAGTCGAGCTCCACCGCGCGACGCAGTGCCGGGATGGCCTTCGTGCGATCCGGCGTCGCCGAGTAATAGTATGCTCCCTCGACATCGTATCGCTCGCGCTCAGGCAGCCGGTCGCGCAGTCGAAACGCCGCGGCGAGCGCGTCGTTGGCTTGTGCGAATCGGGACTGGCCGCCGAGCGTCTGCAGCGAGAATGCGAGCTGCACGTACGCCATGGCGAAGGTGCTGTCCTGGCGAATGGCGTCACGGAAGTAATCGATCGCGGCCGGATAGTCACCCAGAACATCGTTGGCGTGGAGGCCGGCCGCGTAACTGCGAAGCGCGCCGAGCGAGGCGGTGCTCACCTGGTCGAGCCGCGGCGCATCGCGCACCGACTTGAGTGACTCGCCGATCTTCCCGCGCAGCGACTTCGTCAGACGATCAACCGACGGAATGAGGTCGCCCGCGTCCTTCGCTGACTCGTGGTACGACGCCAGCTCATCTCCGCTCTCGGCGGCGACGAGCCGCGCCGTGACGATGTAGCCACCGCCCGCGGGCACCACGCTCCCGGCCACGACCGCCTTTGCACCCGCGCGCTGCGCGATCTCGCGCGCGGCCGCGAGGTCCACGCGTGCGGTGTCCGGTCGCTTCATCTGTTCGAGCGCCGACACGACGGCGCTCGTCGGCACCACGTGCACGGCGCGGCTCTGGGAGAGATTCGTTCGCACCGCCTCCGCGATCGTCGAGCCGAGCGAAGAGTCGGCGGCCGGTGCATCGAACGCGGCGACGAGCACCTTGTCGCTCGCCGAGAGCTTGCCGGAGGCGAGGAGCGATCCGGCGGGTCCGATGCCGAGGGCGCGCATGATCATCCACCCGGCCACCAGAAGCGCGAACACGCTCACGGCGACGATTCCGCCGCGCGTGGCACGCTTCCACGACACATGCGGGCTCGCCTTGATCGCGAGCGTCGCCATCGTGCCCTGCACGCCGGCGAGCGACGGAGTGCCGCCGGGAGTATACGTCGGAGTCGCCATCGCCGCGCGATGCGAGACGTACTGCGCGTACGCAGTGAAGAGAATCACGGGAAGGCCGAGCGCCATGACGCCGAGCGCACCGGGAAATACCCAGTCGGGCAGTCCGATCGCGATGATCGCCGCGCGTGCGACGATTGCGACGCCCACGAACGCGGCGACGTATATCGCGAGCGCCCGCACGAGCATGGTGCGGCCGCCGATGAGAATCGCCGGCATCGCGGCCTGCGGCGCGGAGGGCGAGGCCACGACCTCGAGGAGGCGCAGCAGCTCGGTTGCGCTCTGTGGCCGCGACGCGGGATCCTTGGCGAGGCACTGCGTGACGAGCGCCGCAAGCGCGGGCGGACAGTCGGGGCGGAGCACGTTCACCGGCTTGGGCGTCTCGCTCATGTGTGCGACGAGCAGCTTGTGCGGCGGCAGGCCCGGGAACGGTGGCTGCCCCGCAAGCAGCTCGTAGGCGACGCAGCCAAACGCGTAGATGTCGGCGCGATGATCGGTCGCGGGATCGCCCGCCGCCTGCTCGGGCGCCATGTACGCGGGCGTCCCGATCGCCGTACCGAGTTGGGTGAGCGTCGCACCCGCCGGAGCGGACGCGGCGGCCGCGATCGCCTTCGCGATTCCGAAATCGGTGACGACCGCGGTGTGGCCGGACAGGAGCACGTTGTCCGGCTTGATGTCGCGGTGCACGACGCCATGCTCGTGCGCGTAGGCGAGCGCGCGCGAGATGTCGCGCAAAATGCTCACGGTCTCGGCGATCGACAGCGGCCCACGTCCGAGACGCGCGCGAAGACTCTCGCCCTCGACGTACGGCATCGTGTAGTACGGCAGCCCTTCGAGGTCGCCCGCAGCCAGTACGGGGACAATGTTCGCCTGCTGGAGCGAGGCCGCGACGCGAATCTCGCGCTCGAACCTGCTAGCGGAGACCGCCGCGGATAGCTCGGGCGAAAGGAGCTTCACCACGACGCGACGGCCGAGGCGGTGCTCCTCGGCGACGAACACGCGCGACATGCCGCCGCCACCGAGCTCGCGCTCGAGCGTGTAGCTTCCGGACAGCGACTCTTGCAGGCGCGATCTGATATCCGACAATGCTGAGTGCCGAGTGAGGGAAGGCCGTGCCTGCGAATGTACCGTTGCGCGGGGCGAATGGCCACAAATCGTTGACGGCCGGCGTGCGTCGCGATCTCACCCCTGAGCTTCCCGCGATCGAGCACGCCGTTGCAGCCAGCGAACGCGCCGAGCATTATCTCCCGACTCAGCTATCTCCGATTCCCTCGCATCGATCGCTACGTTCGCGCGCGTGCTTTTCACCCGCCGAGGAGATCCATGAAAACGAAGCTCGTGCAGATCGCCGCGTGTGCGACGGTCCTGCTCTCCTCCACCGCGCCGGACACGACTCGATATCTGTTTGTCTGGGCCGGGGACTCCGACAAGAAGTCGAGCGATTTCCTCGCCGTGCTCGATGTCACGCCACAGCACCCCACATATGGGCGCGTCGTGGCTTCCGTGGCCGCTGGCGCTGTGGGCACCATTCCGCACCACACCGAATACACACTGTCGGAGTCCGGGTTTCTCTTTGCGAACGGCTTCGAGTCCGGCAAGTCGTTCATCTTCGACGTGCGAGATCCACATCGGCCTAGGGTCGTGTCATCCTTCGAGGACATTCAGGGCTACATGCATCCGCACTCCTTCGTGCGGCTGCCCAGCGGAAGGGTCCTGGCGAGCTTCCACATGCGCCAGGGAGAACGCGGCGGCGGCCTCGTGGAGATGGACAATGATGGTCACGTCTTGCGCACCGCGAGCGCCGTCGATTCGAATGCGCCCGACGTCCTGATACGACCGTACTCCATAGCCGTGCTTCCAGCGCTCGACCGGCTGTTGACCACCAGCTCGCCCATGCACTTTCTCGAGGGCGCCGGCATCGCAGTCCAGCTCTGGAGAATGTCCGATCTCAAGTTGTTGAAGACGATTCGCCTCTCGCCGGGTCCACGCGGGTACGGACACGAGGATCCGCAGGAGCCTCGCGTGCTGGCGGACGGCAAGACGGTGCTCGTACAAACCAGATCGTGTGGGCTTCACCGCATCACGGGTCTCGACTCCGACAATCCACGAGCCGAGCCGGTGTACACGTTCGATGGTGGCCTTTGCGGCGTCCCCATCGTGGTGGACCACTACTGGATCGAGGCGGTACCGGCGATCAGTGGCGTCGTCGTCCTCGATGTCGCCGATCCGGGAAAGCCCGTGAAAGTCTCACAGCTATCCCTGGGCGCGAACCAGTTCACTCACTGGCTCGCCTGGGATGAGAGAGGAAGCAGGATCATCCTCAATTCCGGAGGCACGGACAGCAGGTTGTTCATGCTCCGATTCGACCGACATACCGGCGCCGTCACGTTGGATGACGATTTCCGCAATCCCGGCTCCGCCACACCGGGCTTCAGCATGAGCGACATCGACTGGCCGCATGGCTTCCACGGTACGGGGCTTCCGCATGGAGCCGTGTTCTCGCGCTGACGAGGCTTGACGCGCGTTGCCTCACCGGCGCGGCGACCGCATCTGACGCATTTCGTCCAACGCAGTACGACCGCCGAATCGCTTGCGGCACATAAGCGGACCGTGGGTGCGACAGTTGCCCAAGTCGCGCTCCTGCGCTACGTTGCGCGTTCCCTCGGAACGCCCGGTCTCGCCAGGCGTACCATGAATTTGCGGTGCTTGTCCGCCGCACGTTGAGCATTTTGCCGGAATTTCGGGGCGTGGCGCAGCCCGGTTAGCGCGCCTGGTTCGGGACCAGGAGGTCGGTGGTTCAAATCCACTCGCCCCGACTGATAGCATGAAAGTCTCTTCGACGATCCCGTTGAAGAGACTTTTTTTTGCGCCCGATCCTGAAGGCCTCGTGAAACAGCCTGGTGATCCCTGTCGTACGTTCCGGTACCCGCCGTACCAAGCCGCTTGAACGAGGGAGCACCGTGAGCGCACCTCGAAATCCAGGGAGAGTAGCCGGACTCTGGTACCTGCTACTCGTCTTCATTGGCCCTCTGCGACTCATCTACATCCCCGAAAAGCTGTTCGTCACCGGCAACGCCACGGCGACGGCCGAGAACATCGTCGCCCACGAGTGGCTCTTCCGCCTCGGGATGGTAGCGGATCTCACCGGCGCGGTCGTCCTGATCTACCTCACGATGGCCTTCTACCGATTGTTCAAGGACGTCGACCAGCAGCTCGCGGTGCTTGTCGTCATCCTCGGCGGCGTCATGCCCGCCCTTCTCTACATCGTGAACGTGGCGACGGATGCGAGCGCGCTCATGGTCGCCCGCGGCGCGGATTTCCTGAACGTGTTCGACAAGCCGCAGCGCGACGCGCTCGTGCTGCTGCTGCTCCGCCAGCACAGTCATCTAATCACTGCCGCAGAAGTGTTGTGGGGGCTCTGGCTCGTCCCGTTGGGACTACTCGTATATCGCTCGCGATTCCTGCCGCGCTTTCTCGGCGTCTGGCTGCTCTTCAGCGCGGCGGCGTATGTGCTCATCAGCTTCATCGGTGAGCTCACGCCACAGTTCTCTGACAAAGCGTTCCTCTTCGCTCAACCCGCCCTCTTCGGGGAGATTGCGCTCACCCTCTGGCTCGTGATCCGGGGCTCGGGGCCCACGCCGTCGCACACGGCCGAGTCGCCTTTGCATCTGGGCGCGGCACGCCGTTGATTCCAGCGTCGAAACAGTCCCAATGCACCCAGCGTACGTAGCTGAACCACCAATCCCAGGAGTTGCTCGATGGCGCTCACGATCACGGGGCTGTCCAAGACCTACCCGAACGGCGTTCGCGCCCTCAAGAATCTCTCGCTGAGCGTGGGCAGCAGCATGTTCGGGCTGCTCGGTCCGAACGGCGCCGGGAAGAGCTCGCTCATGCGCACGGTGGCCACTCTTCAGGATCCGGACTCCGGCTCCATCATGCTCGACGGCATCGACGTCCTCACGCAGAAGGACGAAGTGCGCCGAGTGCTAGGCTATCTGCCGCAGGAGTTCGGCGTGTACCCGAAGATGTCCGCGGTCGACATGCTCACTCACCTCGCGATTCTGAAGGGCATCGTGGCCGCTGGCGAGCGCAAGGAGATGGTCGACGGGCTGCTGCAGCAGACGAATCTCTGGGACGTGCGCAAGAAGTCGCTCTCGACCTACTCGGGCGGAATGAAGCAGCGCTTCGGCATCGCGCAGGCGCTGCTCGCGAATCCGCGCCTGATCATCGTCGATGAGCCCACCGCGGGGCTCGATCCCGCCGAGCGGAACCGGTTTCTCAATCTGTTGTCATCGATCGGACGGGATGTGACGGTGATTCTGTCGACGCACATCGTCGATGATGTGCGCGAGCTCTGTCCCCGCATGGCGATCATCGCAATGGGTGAGGTGCTGCTCGAGGGCGCGCCGGCCGAGTCGATCGCGGCACTCGACGGGCAGATGTGGTCGCGCGTGCTCTCGAGCGATGACGAGCTCCGCGCGATCGAGGCCGAGCTCAAGGTGGTGAGCAGCCACCTGGTCGCGGGACAGCACGAGATTCGCGTCTTCGCGCCGTCGTCGCCGGGCGCCGGGTTCCGCGCGGTGCCGTCCGGGCTCGAGGACGTGTACTTCCTGAACGTCTCGCGGCAGGCACGCAATTGAGCGCGCGACAGGGCGTAAGCGCGATGGGTCAGTTCTGGGAGTTCTTCTCCTTCGAGCTGAAGTTCCGCGCGAAGAGCATCTCGACCTACGTCTACTTCCTCTGCTGGCTTGCGTTCTCGTTCTTCTGCGTGGCCTCCGAGAGCTTCGGGCCCGTGGGCAACGCCAACGGCAAGGTGCTGCTCAACGGTCCCTACGCGAACACGTTCAACGACATCGGCGCGTGCCTGTTCGGTGTGATCATCATCGCCGCGATCTTCGGCACCTCGATCCTGCGGGACTTTCAGCGCGACACCTACCAGATGCTGTTCACGAAGCCGATCTCCAAGGGCGCGTACCTTGGCGGTCGCTGGGCCGGCTCGTTCGTGACGACGGTGTTCGCGTTCTCGGGGATGATGGCGGGGACGTGGCTCGGCACGCTCGCCCCCTGGGCCGATCACACACGGATCGGCCCCAACCATTTGTGGTGGTATCTCCAGCCGTTTCTCTCGATCAACGTGATCCAGATCTTCTTTCTGGGCTCGCTGTTCTTCATGGTCGCCGCGCTCTCGCGAAAGATCTTCGTGGTGTATCTGCAGGGAGTCGCGCTGTTCATGGTGTATCTCGTAGGGCTCACCGCGTACTTCGCGACGCGGTCGCTCGAGCACTTCTGGTCGGGCATTCTCGATCCGATCGGGCTCGTGCTTCTCGACAATGTCTCGCGCTACTGGACCGTGATCGAGAAGAACACGCTGCTCATGCCGTGGGACATGAGCGGCAACTCTCCTGGCGTGTTTCTCTACAATCGAATCGTGTGGTCGCTGGTCGGCTTCGCGTCGCTCGCCACGACGTGGTCGCTCTTCCCGATGTCGGTGGAGGCGCTCACCGCGAAGTCGCAGGGGAAGCGTGCGGCGAAGGCGCGTCTGCTCGAGACCGAAGAGGCGCGGCCGATTCGCTCCCTGGTGGCCGCGAGCCTGCCGCGCGTGCATCAGCTCTTCGGTGCGCGCACGAGCATTCTCCAGTACGTCTCGCTCACGCGCCTTCGCATCCGCACGATCGTGCGCGAGATCTCGTTCTGGGCAATCGTCGGCCTGCTCATCGTGTTCGCGATCAACAACGGACAGTTCGCCGGGCGCACCGGGGAGGTGAACGTCTGGCCCGTCACCTACCTCATGCTCCAGGCCGTGGAAGGGGGCGCGACACTCTTCTTCTACATCGTCGCGACACTCTACGCGGGTGAGCTCGTCTGGCGAGAGCGCGATGCGCACTTCGACGGCATCCACGACGCGCTTCCCGTGGGCGAGTCCGTGGACTGGCTCTCGAAGCTCACGGCCATCGCATTCGTCGAGCTCGTGCTGCTCACCGTGACGATGCTCGTCGGCATCTCCATGCAGGCCCTGGCGGGATACTACCACTTCGAGCTGCTGCAATATGTGAAAGAGCTCTACATCATCACGTTCCCGCAGCTGATCGGCTTCGCACTGCTCGCTCTGTTCGTCCAGACGATGGTGTCCAACAAGTTCATTGGACACGGGATCGTGATCGGCATCTTCGTGCTGCAGCCCATCCTGTACAACTTCGGCTGGTCGAACACGCTCTATCTGGTAGGAGCCGTTCCGGCGTACACGTACTCCGACATGAACGGCTACGGACACTTCGTGCCCGCGCTGCTGTTCGCGATCATCTATTGGGTCTCGATCTTCGCCGTACTCGGTGTCATCTCGATCGCGTTCACACGCCGAGGCGCGGAGACCTCGCTGGGTGCGCGCACCCGGCTTGCGCGCACGCGCCTGCCCCGGCTCGCGCCAGCCATCGCGCTGTTCCTCGTGTTGGCCGTCGCCTCGGGCTCGTGGTACTACTACAACGCGCACGTGCTCAACGAGTATCTGAACGCGAAGGACCTTCGCCACATCCAGGCCGGTTACGAGCGCGACTTCAAGAAGTACGAGCTCTTCCCGCTGCCGAAGGTCACGGCCGTGGATGCGAACATCGACATCTATCCGGAGCGCCGCTCGTTCGCTGGCGCCGGACGCATGACGCTGCAGAACAAGTCTCCGCAGCCGATGTCGCAGATCCACATCACCGATGAGCAGGAATCCGTATCGAACGTCAGCTTCGACCGGCCCTTTCATCTCGTGAGCCGCGCGCCACGCGACCTGTATTCGGTCTACGAGCTGGAGAAGCCGCTCCAGCCCGGCGAGGTAGTCACGATGACCTTTACCGTTTCACACACGACCCACGGCTTTCGCGACGGGAACGAGCCGGCGCAGTTCGCATACAACGGCACCTTCTTCGACGCATCGTACTTCCCGCAGCTCGGTTACGACGCGGCATTCGAGATCGATGATCCGCGCCGACGCCGCGAGGAGCAGCTCGGACCACTCGTGGAGATGGCGCCGCGCGGGGACTCCGTGCACTCGCGCATGAATCTGTTCACGCCGAATGCAGACTGGATCACGTTCCACACGATCGTGAGCACCTCACCGGATCAGATCGCGATCGCACCCGGCTATCTGCAACGCACGTGGACGCAGAGCAACAGGCGCTACTTCGAGTACAGCATGGGCGCGACGCACACGCTGGACTTCTTCGCCTATCTCTCGGGGCGATACGCGACGCGCAAGGAGGTCTACGCCGGCCCGAACGGGCCCGTGAATCTGGAGGTCTACTACGACCCCGCACACACCTACGACATCGATGACATGCTCGCGAGCTCGCGCGCGGGGCTCGACTACTTCCAGACGAACTTCAGCCCGTTTCAGTTCACGCAATACCGAATCCTCGAATTTCCGCGCTATCGCACGTTCGCGCAGTCGTTTCCGAACACGGTTCCATTCTCCGAGGGCATCGGCTTCATCGCTCGATTGGTGAAACCCACCGATGTCGACCTCACGTACTTCGTCACCGCGCACGAGCTCGGGCATCAGTGGTGGGGCCACCAGCTGATCGGCGGTCAGGTGCAGGGCTCGAACATGATGTCCGAAACGCTCGCCCAGTACTCGGCATACATGCTGATGGAGCACAAGTATGGAAAGGACTACATGCATCGCGTGCTGCGGCACTATCTCGACCGATATCTGCGCGGGCGATCCGGGGAAACGCGGCACGAGCCGCCGCTCTCGCTGGTGCAGCGCGAGAGCTACGTATGGTACGAGAAGGGCGGCCAGATCATGTACACACTCGCGGACTACATCGGCGAGGACAAGGTGAACCTGGCGCTGCACAATTTCCTGATGCAGTACCGCTTCGCGAATGCGCACAACCAGGTCGATGCCGTGGACAGCACGCGCGGCGTGAAGTCGATCGACGACAGCTATCCCGACACGCGTATGCTCGTCGATGCGCTACGCGCGCAGACGCCGCCCGAGTATCAGTACCTGATCGACGATGGGTTCAACCGCATTGTGCTCTACGACGACAAGGCGCTCTCGGCCACATCGAAGAAGTTGCCGAACGGGACATAC
>DATGDQ010000317.1:0-14380 GCA_035310785.1 Gemmatimonadaceae bacterium
CGTTGCGAACGCGAACGAGCCGCGGCGCGCCGACTCGACGGCTGGCGCAGCGGCGCGATTGCGAAGCGGACACTCCGGCGCGCGAGTCGTGAACTCTCGGAGGTGACCATCAATGGAGCGCACTCGGGGCACTCTCAACGCTGAGCTCGCGACGTTTCTCCTGCTGACCTTTGGGCTCAGCACCGGCTTCTACATCTTCTTCGCGCACGCGAAGACGCTCAACGTCGCCGGCGGTCTCTTCGTCGGCATGCTGATGTGGTGTCCCGGAGTGTCGGCCCTCGTCACGCGCCTGATCTTTCAACGGAACGTTCGCGGCGAAGGCTGGGCATGGGGCCCGTCTCGATACGAGCTCGCAGGATACCTGCTTCCGATCGCCTACGCGGTCTGCGCGTACGCGGCCGTCTGGATCTTCGACTTCGGCCGCGTCGATCTCGGCCGATTCAAGACGAACCCGCTGATGTTTCTCACGGCGGGTCTCGCGCTCAACCTCGCCTTCGCGCTTGGCGAGGAGCTCGGCTGGCGCGGTTTCCTCGTCCCCAAGCTCGCGGAACGATTCTCCTTCGCCACGACCGCATTCGTGAGCGGGATCATCTGGGCATCGTGGCACATGCCGTTGATCATCTTCGCGGACTACAACGGTGGAACACCAACGCTCTACTCGATCGCGTGCTTCGCGATAATGGTCGTCGGCATCAGCTTCCCATTCGCCTGGCTGCGCCTTCGCTCCGGAAGCGTGTGGCCCGTCGCGATCCTCCACGCGAGCCACAATCTCTTCATCCAGGGCTTCTTCGATCAGGTGACCGTGGACACGGGTATCACGAAGTATCTGCTCAGCGAGTTCGGGGCAGTGCTGGCACTCGCCGCGGCAATCACCGGTTGGCTGTTCTGGCGCATCGATCGAAAACATCCCGCGCTCGGGATCTCGAGCACGCTCGCTGCGGGCGTCGCGGGAAAGTCGCTGTCGGCCAAGGCAGTGCGGCCGTGATCTCGGGGCGGTAGACGGCCGCGAGGTGGCGCGCGCGACGATGTTAGCTTGGCACTCATGACTCCACGCCCGTACGTCCTCGCAGAAGCGAACTGGAAAGCCGTCGCCGCCACCGACTATCGGGTCGCCATCCTGCCGTGGGGCGCCACCGAAGCGCACAACTACCATCTCCCGTACGCGACCGACGTGATCGAGTGCGACTCGGTTGCCGCGGCGTCCGCGCAGATCGCGTGGGAGAGCGGGGCGCGCGTGGTCGTGCTTCCCACCGTGCCCTTCGGCGTGAACACCGGGCAGCTCGATATCAAGTTGTGCCTGAACATGAATCCGAGTACGCAGGCCGCGCTGCTGCGTGATCTCGTCGCGTCGCTCGAGCGCCAGCGGATTCTCAAGCTCGTCATCCTGAACGGTCACGGCGGCAATGATTTTCGCCAGATGATCCGCGAGCTGCAGCCTGAGACGCGTGTCTTTCTATGCTCGCTCAACTGGTGGACGTGCGTAGATCCCAAGCCCTATTTCGACGAGCCGGGTGATCACGCCGGTGAGCTCGAGACGAGCGTCATGCAGCATGTCGCGCCTGAGCTCGTGCTGCCCACGTCCGAGGCCGGGAGCGGACATCAGAAGCGTCCATCGATCGCCGCCCTGCGCGACGGATGGGTCTGGGCTCCTCGACCGTGGTCGCGAATCTCGGCAGACACCGGCGCAGGCGATCCGGCGGCCGCGACGCCCGACAAGGGCGCGCGATTCCTCGGCGCCGTCGCCGCGCGCATCGCCTCCTTCCTCATCGAGCTCGACGCAACTGATCCCGCAAGACTGTACGACTGAACGGGCGCGCCTCCGCGTTCGCGCGCCCTCTCACCCGCGTCACCGCCGATCCGATGCTGTTGCCGTCGATGTGGTGCCGGACTCGATTGGCAGCAGGACATACGACGCAAACCGCGGCGAGTGGAACACGCGCATGGTCGCTGCCGTGAAGTCGGAATCCTTTGCCTCGAAGATGTTGGGAACGAACGTCTGCGGGTTCCTGTCTATCAGTGGGAACCAGGTGCTCTGCACTTGCACCATGATTCGATGCCCCTTCAGGAATCGGTAGTCCTGGGTGTGCAGATCGACCACGAACTCGGTGACGCGGTTGGGCACGATCGGCTGCGGGTGTGTGTATCCGTTGCGAAATCGTCCACGCAGCACATCGTTCGCGACCATCAGCTCGTAACCGCTCAGCGCGGTGTCGGCCGGATTCTGATCGGGATACACATCGATGAGCTTGACGATCCAATCCGCATCGCTCCCGGTCGTCGACGCGAACAGGTGCGCCGAGATCGCACCGGCGATCACCACATCATCCGTGAGCGGTGGCGTCTTCCACGAGAGCACGTCGCGTCGCCCGTTCAGAAATCGCTGATCGTCCACCAGCCACCGCCCCCACGTGGAGCCATCGCCGTACGTCGGCAGAATCGGACGCGCGCGGTACGGAACCGGATTCGCCGGATCGGACACGTAGGAATCTGACGTGCCGCCCGATGTGTCGGTCTGCGGAGTGAATGCCAGCTGACTGTCAGCGCGCACGTACAGCCGGCGATCGGCTACGCCCGCACGGGGCGGCCAGCGATCGCGCGACTTCCACGTATTCGAGCCAGCCTCGAAGGTGGTGGCCTCCGAAAGTCGCAGCGTCCCCTTGTTCTTGAGCCAGTACGCGAACCACGGAGCCTCGATGCCCCTGCGGAAGTCGTCCGATGTGGGCGCGCCGAAGTGGATCGCGCCCAGATGCTCACCGCTGTCCGCGTTCCAGCCGCCATGATTCCATGGGCCGACGACGAGATAGTTCAGGTGCTGCGTGTCGTGGCGCTCGAGCGTCTCATAGATCTTGATGGGCCCGAAGAAATCCTCCTGGTCCCACCAGCCGGCGATGTTGAGCGTCGGTACCTTGACGCGATCGAGGTACGGAGCGACGGCCTGTCGCTTCCAGAACGCATCGTAGTCGGGGTGCGTGGCGAAGTCGTTCCAACTTGGAATCTTGCCATGCAGGCGGTCGTTGACGTGTGCGAGCGAGCCGAGCTTAAGGTACCAGTCGTAGGTATCCGGCTGATCGAACTTGAAGGCGGAGAATTCCTTGGTCGTCTCCATCATCGTCGCGTATTCGAATCCGTAGCTCAGCCTGAACGCGCCCTGATGATGAAAATCATCGCCAATGAACATGTCGGCAGGCGACGCGCGCGGAGAAACCGCCTTGAGTGCCGGGTGCGGATCGAGCATCGCCATCACCGTGAGCCAGCCGGGATAGGACGTCCCGAGCATTCCCACTCGCCCGTTGTTGTTCGGCACGTGCCTGATCAGCCAATCGATCGTGTCGTAGGCGTCTGTGCTTTCATCGATCGCCTTGGGCTTCGTCTTGTCCCGCATCGGGCGCAGCATGACGAACTTCCCTTCCGATGTGAATCGCCCACGAATGTCCTGAAACACGAAGATGTATCCGTCGCGCACCAGGTACTTGAGCGCGGGACTCGCGAATGCCTGATCCATTCCGCTCACGCCGTAGGGCGTGCGGCTCATCAGAATGGGCAGCTTGCCTTCGGACTTCTTCGGACTGAAGATCACCGTGTGCAGCCGCACTCCGTCGCGCATCGCGATCTGTACTTCGGTCTTGTTGAACGACGGTGCGGACGCCGAGCTGTCCTGCGCTTCCACCGCCGCCGGCGCAGCGCGCGGTGCACCATGAGGCGCGATCGCGGCGCCCGTGCCCAGGAGCGCCGCCGCAGTCACGAACAGAATGTCAGATCTCACCGGGCTCCTTCGTCTCGCTCTCGAGATCCTTGAGGAATGCGCGAGTGACGGCCAGGCGTCGCCGGGCCTCCCGCTTCGCTGCCTTGGTCACCAACAATCCCGGCACTTTCGTCGAATCCTCGCGGAGCCGATTCAGGGCCCACGAGAAACCGGGCTCACCGCCGTTTGCATCCACGATCGACATGTCTCGTGCGATCCCGATCGCTCCGAGCCAGTCGAGACCGTCGGCATCGTGCAGGAGCTGTGATTCGACGGCTGCTCCGGGGGCGCGGTCGGGCATGTGGGTGCGAATCGCAGCCTTGACCTTCTCTATCTTGTCGGCCGGAAATCCATAATTCGTGAGGATCGAGTCCATGAGCTCGGCGCCACGATCCTGGTGATCGACGCCCTGCTTCTCCCACGGGGCGAATCCCGCGATGTCGTGGAGATAGGATGCCGCGAAGAGGACGTCGTCATCGTACGAGAGGTGATCCGTGGCGGCGATCCATTTGGCGACGTCGTAGTCACGAACGGAGTGGGCGGTCCCCCACGCCGTATGCTTGAAGTGTTGTTCGTTGAGCAATCGAATCGAGTCGCGCCATTCCGCCTTCGCAGGCGGACCGCGCCGCACCGCGCGTAGCGAGCCTCTGGCCGCGCGCGTCGTTGCGATCCCGAGCGCCATGGCCACGGCGATGGTCACCATGAGACGAGCGATAGGACTATTCATCTTCGCCTGAGGAGGAAAAGGAAGCGGTCGACATGCGCACGAAAATTCGTCACCCTCGATACCCTACGGCGCCAACCCTGCTTCGTACGAGGTGACGAACTCCAGGAAGCGCGACAGCTCCACCATGTCCCGCGCCGTGAAGCGAATGCCGTGCGAGGTCGTGCGTGTGACGTTCGGCAGATAGGTCATGAGCTCCGCCGGCCGGTAGTTCTTGAACGTGACGTCGAGCTGCACCGGCGTCTTCTGCACGAACGGTTTCATTTCGCCACGGCGCCCGAGCGCCTCGCGCGCAGTCTGCCGAATGAGCGTCTGCGCGGCCGCCGGCGTCATCGTCGCAGTCGCCTCGAAGCTGATCGCCCGCTTCACAACCGCGCCCGACATGGGCCCGATCAGTCGCTGCGCCTCGGCCACCGCCACGTTGTCGCCCGAGATCATCACCACGGGCACACGGAACGCGCCGGCGATCGAGGCGTTGATCCCCGACTCGGGCATCGCGACGCCGTTCACGGCGACCTCGGTGAGGAGCGCGCTCGACAGCGTATGCGCGCGCACCCCCGCGCTGTTGGATGTCGAGGCGTGATAGCCGATGAAGATCACGGCATCGAACGTCGAATCGATCCCCTCCATCATGCCGAGCGGACGCGGCCAGGAGCGTATGACGGTGACGTCAGCGGGAAAGCGATCGAGAATGAGATTCTCTCCGTTGCCGTGCGAGTCGCTCACGACGAACGTCGTTGCGCCCGCGTCGCGCGCACCGGCGATGGCGGCCAACACCTCATCCGTCATGTACCCGCGGAAGCGGTCGTACTCGAATCCAGTGGGGAGTAGCTGATCGGCGGTCACCGAGCCCGCCACTCCCTCCATGTCGGCCGAGATGTAGATCTTGAGTCCCTTGCGCGCCGTCTGCTGCGCGCTCGCGAGCGATGTCGCCGCGAGCGCAACGACACCGCCGAGCAGCAGGCGCGCGAGCCAGCGCGCGATCTGCGCCTGCTGCGGATGTGTGCTGGGCGCTTCGTCGAATCCGTACGTCATTGCAGCGGCACGGCGCGCTTGCCCCACGTGGGCGGCGGCGGCTCCTTCGTCAACCGGACGACGGGCTTCTCCTTCATCATCCGAAGTGCCTCCTGCACCGCGCGCTCGAGCTGCGCGTCGTGTCCGGCGGCCATCTCCTTCGGAAAGTTCTCGACCTCAATGTCCGGCGTCACACCCTCGTTCTCCACCGCCCACTTTCCTTCACGCGAGATGAATCCGCCGCGCGGCGCTGTGATCGCTCCGCCATCCGCGAGTGGCGGCGCATCCCAGATTCCTACGAGCCCACCCCACGTGCGCTCGCCAACGAGCGGCCCGACCTTGCGCGACTTGAACATGTACGGCATGGCATCGCCGCCGGAGCCGGCCATCTCATTCACCAGCATCACCTTCGGCCCCCAGATCCCGGCCATCGGTGACGTCGACAGCTCGTGGTTTCCGGCAGGGTTGTTGAAGTAGCCGTCGAAGTCGCGCTGCAGGAAGTCGATGATGTAATCGGCGACGTATCCGCCGCTGTTGTAACGCTCATCGAGGATCACTCCCTTCCGGTCCTGCTGCGCGAAGAAGTCTCGATTGAAGTTGCTGTAGCCTGCATTCGCCGTGTTGGGCAGATACACGTACGCGAGCTGTCCGTGCGAGAGCGAATCGACGACGTGGCGATTGTGTTCGATCCACGCGCGTGCACGCAGCCCCTGTTCGGTCGACACCGGGATCACGGTGACATTCCGTGCGCCCGCCGCAACCGGCTTCGCATTGACGGTGATGACGGTCTGTCGGTCCGCCGTGCCATCGAGCAGCCGGAACAGATCGTCCGGCGCCCGAAGATCCACGCCGTTCACCGCGAGCACATAATCTCCCTCGTGCACTTCCACTCCGGGCGCGGCGAGCGGAGCTCGCAAGTCCGGATTCCAGCTCTCACCGTTGTAGATCTTCGCGATCCGGTAACGGCCCTCGGCAACCGTGAAGTCGGCGCCGAGCATGCCGGTGGTGGAGGTCGGGACAGGTGGCATGTCGCCGCCGAACACGAACGAGTGACCGACCGCGAGCTCGGCCTGCATCTCATCGAGCAGATAGCTGAGATCCGCTCGATGCGCGACGAAGGGCACGAGCGCGCCGTACTGCTCGCGCACACGATTCCAGTCGGACCCCTGCATGTTCCTTACATACAGATAGTCGCGCTGAATGCGCCACGCCTCATCGAACATCTGCCTGAACTCGGCCTTCGGGTCGACGTAGGATCGCAGCTGCGCCGTGAGCTTTCCCTGCGGAGGCGCGGGCGGGGGCGCCGGATCCTTGTCGGTCGGGACGAGATAGAGTGCCTGTGCGGGGCCGGCCGTTCTGTACAGCAGCGAGTGGCCGTCTCCACTCACGACGAATTCGTCGACGCCCTGCGCGAATGGAATCGCCTTGCGATCCGTGAGCTGGTAGCGGTGCAGCGTTCCCCCCACTGCGGAATCGGCTCCCGTTCCGGTGGCTGGAATCTGCTCCACGAAGAACACGGTGCCCGGCAGGCCGGAGCGAAGCCGCGTGTAGTTGCGAAGCGCGATGCCCGGAATGGAGATGATGCGCTGCTGCAGTCCCGCGAAATCGATCCGCACCTGCGTGGATGCCTTCAGCTGAACCTTGCTCGTGTCCGCGCGCGGCTTGGCGATGCTGTCGCTGCGCGTGCGCGTCGTGTCCGTTCCGGGTGGGCGACCCTGCTGCGCGGCGCGCTCCTCGTCACTCTCGGGAAGCACCGGCGAGGGCTCGCTTTTCGCGAGCACCGCCAGGTAGAGCGCGCTCGTTTCCGGATGATCGTACGATGACATGTCGAGCCATGCGGAATTCAGCCCGAAGGTCGTGGACGCGAGAAACCACAGATACTTTCCGCTCTCATCCCATGCGGGCCACGTCGCGTCCGCGAAGCCATTGGTGATCTGCTCGATCTGCCCCGTCTCGACATTGTAGACGAAGATCGCGTGAAAGTACGATGGAAGTCGCTTCGAGTACGCCAGCCACTTGCTGTCGGGGCTCCACACGGGGTTGAGCGACCGCTCCGGCACCATGTAGCTGTCGTGGTCCACGATCTTTGCCTTTCCGGTGGCGACATCGACTACCCAGAGAGCCAGGTCGGTGTCGTGAAAGACGATCCGTTTGCCATCGGGCGACCACGACGGCGTGTAGTACTCACCGTGCGCCGGCAGCGCGATCTCGCGCCTCTTGCCCAGCCCGTCCTGCGGCGCGATGACGAGCTGATACTCTCCGGTCTTATCGCTGAAGTACGAGACGAAATTCCCATCCGGCGACCACGCGGGGTTGTGTTCCGCCGACGCGCTCGAGTTGGTGAGATTGCGTACGTCGCCTTTCTTCGCCGGAATGGTGAAGATGTCGCCTCGCGCCTCGACCGCTGCGCGCTGCCCGGTCTCCGAGAGCGCGAGGTTGCTCATGTTCTGAGAGACGTCCTTCCACGCTGGCATCATCCACGGGAAGTCGCCCGTCACCGTGATGTTGACGATGTGCTCGCGGCCCGCAGCCGGATCGAGCTCGTGCACGTAGCCTGCCTGCTCGAACACGAGCACGCCACCGCCGGCATCGAGCGTCTTCACATCCATGCCCGTGAACTTCGTGACCTGCGCGACTGCCTTCGATTTCGAATCGTATGACCAGACGTTCATCACGCCATCGCGATCGGAGAGGAAGTACACCATGTCGCCGATCCACACCGGATCGATGTCCTTCGAGTTCGTCCAGGGAACCGTCTCGAGATTCATCGTCGCGAGATCCAGAATCCAGATCGGGCGATTCTGTCCGCCACGGTAGTTCCGTCGCTCCTCATCCCACGAGATGTTCATGCGATAGGCGACGCGCTTGCCATCGGGCGAGATCTTTCCCTGATTCGCGCGAGGCATCGGCATGGCCTGTTCAATGCCACCCTCGATTGGCACGGTAAAGAAGCGCGGCTGTCCGGCTGGCGCGTTGTCGCGCCCGGAGGAGAACACGATGCGCTTCCCGTCGGGCGTCCATCCCTCCACGAGATCGGCGCCCGGATGCCAGGTCAGCCGCCTCGGCTGCCCGCCCTCCGCCGGCACCAGATAGACGTTCGTATTTCCGCTGTACTCGGCGCTGAATGCCACCCACTTTCCGTCGGGCGACAGGTGCGGGTTCTGCGTCTGCCCGCCAAAGCTCGTCAGCCGCCGTGCCGTTCCTCCCGCACGTGGAACGATCCAAATATTGTTCGCGTACGCGAACGCAATCTCCGTCGCGCTCGCACTCGGCGATCGCAGCATGCGTGTTTGCGCGAGTGCGGGTGATGCGCTCGCCGCGCTCGTGCACAGCAGGAGCGCGGTCGCCGAGCGCCATGCGAGAGCGCGATCGCGGTTCGACAGGACGGACAAGAAGATCATTCCGGTTTGCTCCCGCTGTTTGATCGATTGAAGGTGACTCCGAACGCCTGCACGGCCGAGACGTGCCCGCTTCCGTCCGGAACGAATGTCAGCTCGGTGACGCCCTCGAGCGGATCGTCGCGCACACTCTGAAACGTCTCGAACTCGGCGTGCTTGAGCTCTCCGATGTCGTAGTTCACGAAGCGTCCCTTGAGCTTTCCATTCGCAAGTGTCACCCTGATGGTACCGTACGTCGAGTCGATATAGCTACCTGCGTATTGGTCGAGCGGCAATGACGGTTGCGCGCCGCCCCCTTTCGTCTTCGTTGCGCTGTCGGCGGCGGCCGCGACACGCGCGGCGGCATGCGCCGAATCGAAGTGCGCCTTGAGGTCGGTGCTCCAGTCCCGCGTGGGCGTGCGCGGCTGCGCGCGGTACATGTCGAATACCTTGTACATGAGTGCGTGACGCAGCTCCGCATGATCGATGTTCTCGAGCACGTACACGCCCATGTGCCGGCCCGGCATGAGCCCGATGATCGCGCACATCCCGTCGATGCTTCCCGTGTGCATCCAGACGACGTCGCCCTGGTAGTCCTGCACGAACCAGCCGAGCGCGTAGCTGAAGAAGTGGGGCTTCGCGAGGGCCAGCGCCGGATATTGAGACATCGGCGCGCGCATCTGCGGCGCAACAATCTCGCGAAAGGTCGCGGGCTGAATCAGGCGGCGGTTCCCGACGCGGCCGCTGTCGAGGATGAAGCGCATCCACTTCGACATGTCTGACACGCTCGACCACACCGACCCTGCCGGTGCGATCGCGTCCGTCGTGCGGAGCGGGATCACCTTCACCGTGTCGTGCACGAGGCCGTGCGGCGTGGCGACGTTCGCTTTCCCCGCGATGCCCGCGACGAGCGGAATCGTCTCGGTCATGCCCAGCGGGTCGAAGATTCGCGTCTGCACGAATTTGTCCCACGGCATTCCCGAGAGCTTTGCCACGAGCGCACCGGCGATGCCGTACATGTTGTTCTGATACTCCCACTGCGATCGGAACGACGAGATCGGATGCACGTACCGCAGCCGGTGCATCATGTCCGCAGGCGTGTAGTCGTTCTCGGGAAACGCCCAGAGAAGATCGGTGCTTGGCAGTCCCGTGCGATGCGTGAGCAGATCGCGAACGGTGAGCTCGCGCGTCGCATACGAGTCGTAGAGCTGGAAGTCAGGGAAGTAGTCGATGACGCGATCGTCCCACTTGAGCTTCCCCTCGTCCACGAGCATTGCGAGCGCCGCCACCGTCATCGCCTTGGTGGTCGAACCGATCGCGAAACGGGTGTGCTCGGTCGCGGGTGCCGACTTGCCGACCTCCATCACGCCGTAGCCCTTCGCGAACACGAGCGAGTCGCCCTGGACGATGGCGACTGCCATACCCGGCACCTTCCAGTCGCGTGCCGACTTCGCGACATACTTGTCGAAGGCGGCCAGATCGGGGGCCTGCTGAGCAGCGGCGATGACCGGCATCGCGGCACCCGCCACTACTACTACTATAGTAAGGATGGCGCCGAGTCGTGTGCGCATGCGAGCGCGGAGTTGGCGGGATGGCTGGCGATTTTGGCTGATCATTGAGTGACGCGGTTGATGGGAGCGGGCCGGGGTACGGGCGCGATCGGATGCTCCTGCAGTAGCTTGAGCGCTTCGGCGACGGCGCGTTCGAGCTGAGCATCATGTCCACGCATCATGTCCGCGGGCGTGTTCTCGACCTCGATGTCGGGCGCAACGCCCTCGTTCTCGACGGCCCATTTGCCATTGAGATCGTAGAACGCAAGGTCGGGCGCGGTGATGCCGCCATTGTCGATCACATTGGGTACGCCCAAGGTGCCGACCAGTCCACCCCACGTCCGCGTGCCGACCAGCGGGCCGAGCTTCGCGGTGTGAAAGTAGTACGGAAGGGCGTCGCCTCCCGAGCCTGCGGATTCGTTTATGATCATCACCTTGGGGCCGAATATTCCTGCCATCGGCATTGTGACCATCTTCCCCGCACGCTCCGCGAAGTATCCCGCGAGCTGTCGGCTGAGCTGCTGAATGATGTAGTCCGCGACCTCGCCTCCCTGATTGTATCGCTCGTCGATGATCGCGCCCTGCTTGTCCTGCTGCGCGAAGTAGTATCGGTTGAACGCCGTGTATCCGGCGCCCGCGGTATTCGGCAGCCATACGTACGCGAGCTTGCCACCGGAGAGTTTGTCAACGAGATGTCGATTGTCGTCGATCCATGCCTGTGTGCGCAACGCGTCTTCGTCGCCGATCGGCTTGACGGTGATGACCCACGAGCCTTGCATCGTCGGCGTGCTGTTCACACGAATGGTCGTCAACTTGCCCGCGGTACCCTCGAAGAAGCTGTAGAGATTCTGCGGTGAGGTGACCGAGCGGCCGTTGACCTCGAGGATGTAGTTGCCCTCCGTGACCTTGATCCCCGGCACGCTCAGCGGTGCCTGCAGAGTCGGATTCCAGCTTCCGGTGTTGTAGATGCGCTGGATGCGATAACGGCCGTTCTCCACGGTGTAATCTGCCCCGAGCAGCCCCACCGAGGTGTGTGAAGTATCCGGCACGTCGCCCTCACCCTCGAGATACGAGTGGCCAACCGTCAGCTCGCCGCCGACACTGGCCATGAGATAGGCGAGATCCGCGCGATGCTGCGCCGACTTGGCGAGCGGGAGATACTTCTCATAGATCGCCTGCCAGTCGTTACCGTGCATCTTCGCGTCGTAGAAGAACTGACGCTGGGTGCGCCAGGCCTCGCGGAAGATCTCCGCCCACTCCGCCCGCGGATCGACGAGCGTCTCCAGCGCATCGACGTTCAACGCGCCGTCGCCCGCCTTCGGCGGCTCGTCGGTGCTCACGATGCTCCAATGATTATCCGGGGTGCCGAAGAGCATCTTCTTCGTGTCTGCCGAAACCGCGTATGCCGAAATTCCGTCGACGAACGTGCGCGATTTCTTGTCGGCGAGACGATACTGCCAGACGTGATACACCTCGCCGCCTGGCTGCGATGGGAACGGCGTCTCCGTGAAGAAGAACGTGCCCGTGCTTCCGGGAAGGAGATTCCCGTAGTCGCCCGGCGGAATTGCGAGCGGAATCATGCGCTGTTGAATACCGTCGAGGTCCACACGTGTGACGCTTGCAGTGTCGAGGCGGGGCGCGGCGGAGCGCCTCCTTGCTGCCGGTGTTCGCACGGGCGTCGCGGACGTCGAGTCGCGCGATTCGAGCTCGCGACTCGGCTCATCCACGAGACTCGGCAGGAACGGCGACGGTTCGTCCTTGCTGAGGACCGTGAGGTAGACACTGCGCCGCACGAAGCGCTCCTGCGAGCTCATGTCCAGCCAGCCGGATTTGAGCGCGTAGTTCGTGCTCGCGAGGAAGTAGAGATACTTGCCGCTGGCGTCGAATGCGGGAGAAACTGCGTCCGCCAAGCCATCGGTGATCTGGACGTTCTTGCCGGTGGCCATCGAGTGCAGAAAGATCGCGCGCATATGGCTCGGAAGTGACTTCGAGTACGCGACCCAGCGCGAATCCGGCGACCACGACGCGTCGAAGCCGCGCTGCGGATCGTCGTACCAATCGGAATCGACGCTGATGAAGCGGCCGGTAGAGATCGTGAGGTCCCAGAGCTGCGCATCGGAATCCCTGAACAGCATGTGCTGCGCGTTGGGCGACCAAATCGGATTCGAGTAGTACGCGCTCGTCGGAAATGGGATCACGCGAGGCCTTGTCGCACCAGCCTGATCGCCGATCATCAGCTGAAATTCACCGCTCTCGTCTGAGATCCACGCGATCTGTTTGCCATCCGGCGACCACGCCGGATTGCGATCATGCGCGCCCGAGCTTTGCGTGATGTTTCGATACCCGGCATCATCCGACGCGAGGGTGAAGATGTCGCCGCGCGCCTCGAACGCGGCGCGCGCACCGGTCGGCGAGATCGTCGCGTCGCCGATGAGCGAGGCCACGCGCTTCATCTGCGGTCGCGCCCACGGAAAATCGCCGATAGCGTCGATATTCAGCTGATGCGACTGCCCCGTCTTGAGATCCACGAGATGCACGTAACCCGCCTGCTCGTAGACGATCGCATCGGCACTCGCCGAAGCCGCGGCAATGTCGAAGTCGTTGTGGTGGGTGAGCTGCGTCAGCTGCTTCGTCGCCGCGTCATAGGCGTAGAGATTGACGGTCCGATCGCGGTCGGAGAGGAAGTAGATCGTGTTGCCGACCCACATCGGATCGGTGTCGTTGCTGTTCGTCCATGGGAGCTTCTGCTCCGCCTCGGTCGCCAGGTCGAGAATGCGAATGGGCTGTGTGCGCCCTCCTCGATAGCGCCTCCACTGACTGCTTTGATTCGCCGCCCACGGTCCGGCGAACATCGCGATGCTCACCTGCTGGTAGGCGATACGCTTCCCGTCAGGCGAGTACGTGCCCGCGAATGCGCGCGGTATGGGCAGTAGCTCGGGCATTCCGCCATCGAGGCTCACGGTCCAGAGTCGGAAAAAAGAATTTGCCCCCGGCGTGGGCAGAGTCCCCCGGCTGGAGCCGAACACGACACGCTTCCCGTCTGGCGTCCAGCCGCGCACGTAATCCACGCCCGGATGCCACGTGAGCCGTTTCGGATCACCGCCGGTAGTGGGTACCACATAGACATCCGTGTTCCCCGAGATCGTCGAGGTGTACGCAATCAGCGACCCGTCGGGAGAGAATTGCGGATCCGTTTCTTCCGATGGTGTGCTCGTGAGTCGACGAGCGCTGCCGCCCGCGCGGGACACGACCCACAGATCGCCGCCGTACTCGAAGGCCACGTTGTCCTTGCTCACCGTGGGACGACGCAGGAGCCTGGTGCCTTGGGCCGTGAGTGGCGCGTTCGCCGCACTGAGGAGCAGCGATGTGATGAGCAGGTGTCGGATGCGCACGAGCGTTCTCCCTGACAGATATGCGATGGTGAATTGAGGGCAATACGATGCAACGACGCCTCCGATTTTCCGGAGGCGCCGCAGCAGTCTTTCGTTCAGCCGGTGCCGCCGATGTTCGGATTGTTGATTCGTTCGACGTCCGGAAGCGGGAAGCACGTCTGAGTGCCGTAGACACCGCCGAATGGATATGGCGCCCCTGCGGCGGGTGTGAACGGCAGGTTGTAGCGACGGAGGTCGCCCATCCTGTGTCCTTCGAGCCAGAGCTCACGGCGGCGCTCCTCGACGATCTGCGCGAGCACGGCGGCTTGCGTCGAAGGGCCCGCGTAGTGCGGTTGGCCGGCGGCATCCTGCAGCGCGTTGATGATCGTGATGGCAGCAGCAAGTTGATTGGTCGCCACATCGTTCTCGGCGATGATCAACTTCGCCTCTGCAGACTTGGCGATGGCAATCGGCGAGGTGGCCGCCGAATCCTTGACCGGAAATGCGACGATGACACCGGCGGTGCTGGGCTGGCCGGTGCTGATGTTCGCGATGCGCGGATCGTGAGTCGTGGCGTAAAGATTCTGGTACGACGTGTCGAC
>DATGDQ010000318.1:0-12754 GCA_035310785.1 Gemmatimonadaceae bacterium
GGGTGCAGCGACAGCGGCCGATTCCATGGTCGTGCGTCCGGCCGCCACGGGGCCGGGCTGGTATGTGATCTTCACGCAGGTCACGACTGCCGCATCGGTGGTCGTGTTCCTGGTGCTGATGCTCGTTCTCATCCCCGCGCTCCTGAAGTTCAGGAAGACGGCGGAGAAGCTCGACACGGTGCTCGATCATCTCGAGCGCAACATCGATCCGGTGACCAAGCACGCGACGCACATCGCGGACAACGTGGATTACATCTCGACGTCCATTCGCGCAGACGTGCAGGAGATCCGGACGACGCTGCTTGCCGCGAACTCGGGGATTCGCGAGATGATCGATGCGTCGGAGCGGCGTTTGCACGAGCTCAGCGCGGTGCTTCGGGTGGTGCAGGAAGAGGCGGAGCACGCATTCGTGTCTACGGCGTCGACTATCCGCGGCGTTCGCGCGGGCGCAACGACCTTTCGCGGGAACGGCGCGAGACTCGCAGAGGAGGAGGAGGAGGAGCTGGAGGATCTCGAGGATGTGGAAAATCTCGAGGAGGTCGATGATGACGAGTTCAGCGATGCGCGTGCGCATTCCGATGAGCTGGAAGACATCGACGAGGACGAGGAAAGGATCGACACGATCAATGACCTGGATGCGGCGGGAGATGCCGCGGAGGATATGACCAATGGCGACGACAATGGGTCCGCGCTCGGGCGGGCGGAGCCGCGCATCAAACGGGCAAGACGGCGCGACCGAAGGTGAGCGCGATCAGTACGACCTGCTGACCGCGGCGATTCTCGGAGTCGTGGCGGGCGCGGGGATCGCGATGCTGTTTCGCGGACGCCGCAAGCGCACCGCGGGCGCGCTCGCACGAGAGGCGAGAGACATGGCGGGCGCCGCCGTGGGACGTGCCGGACGACGCGGCGCCAAGTGGGCCGCTCGCCGTTCCGAGGAGATGATGGATCTCGTACCCGTCGATGACATCGCCGAGTCGATCGGCGACTACGTCAAGAACGCTCGCGAGGCAATCGACGACACGGTGTCACACGAGCTGAACGACCTGCGCAAGGCCATTCGTCGCCACAGAAAGCGTCTCGGAGTCTGATCTCGTTGTAACTTCGAGGATGCCCTCGCAGTCTGGCGATCACCGAAACTCGAACGCAGCGCAGCGCCCCCGCCCGCGGTCGCGCGTCTGGATTCCCTTGGCGGTGGCCGTGATCGCACTCTGCGTGCTTCCCTCCACCGCGTGGGCCTGGACGCCGGGGACGCACATCTTTCTGGGCGAGGCGGTGCTCGGCGCACTGGCGCAGCTTCCCAAGGCGATCGCCGAGCTGCTGAGCAATTATCCCGTGGAATTCCTCTACGGATCGATCGCGGCGGACACCAGCATCGCCAAGAAGTATGCGCCGGTGGGGCGTCACTGCCACTCCTGGGCAGTCGGACTGGAGATCTACGACAAGGCTCGCGACGACGCGCTGAAGAGCTTCGCTCTCGGCTACCTCGCCCATCTCGCAGCCGACACGGTCGCGCACAATTTCTTCGTGCCCCGCTACCTGATCATCGCGTCGCGCACGTCGGGTGTGGGACACAGCTATTGGGAGAGTCGCTTCGAGACGCACCTCGGACAGGGCTACAGCAGACGCGCCCGCGAGGTGATTCTCCGCGACCACTCTCGATCCGACGAACATCTCGATCGCATTCTCAGCCCGACGATCTTCAGCACGCAAACCAACCGGCGATTGTTTCGCGGGATGGTGTACGTGACGGACACGGAGTCGTGGCAGCGCATCTTTCAACTCGCGGCGGAGAACAGCCGGTGGAACGTCACCGACCCCGACGTCGCACGCTACATGGAGCGCTCGTACGATTTCATCGTCGACTTCCTGCGGCGCGTCGACTCCTCGGAGCCTTATGCGCTGGATCCCGCCGGGGACGACGCGCTGCGGCTGGCCAAGGAGGTGCGCCGAGAGTCACGGCGATCGGGCATGGAGTTTCGATTGGCCGAAGAGGCCACGCGCCAATTCGCGATGCCGGAGACTCGGCTGCGATTCGCGGCCGAGCTCGGGGCCCCGCTCTACTCGCCGGCGTCCGCTCGCGCCGACAGGAGCTGATTCACGGCCTTTGGATCGGCACGCCCTTTCGACGCCTTCATCACGAGCCCGACGAGCACGCCCAGCAGCTTCCTGTCGCCCGCGCGAAAACGTGCGGTGACGTCCGGATTCTCGGCGAGCACCTGATCCACCCATCCGGCCAGCGCATCCTCGTTCCGCTCCTGCAGCAACCCTTCCGTGCGAGCAATGTCCTGCGGCATCGCCCCGGTTTCGCTCGCGATGGCGAAGATCTTCGTCGCGGCGGCGTGACTCACGGTGTCGTCGCGGACCATGCCGAGAAGCTGGGCGAGTGCCTCCGGCGTCACCTTGAGCGTGCGAAGGTCGGCGCCGGCGTTGAGCAGCTGCCGCACGTCGCGGATCACCCAATTCGCCGCGCTCTTCGGATCGGCCCCCGCCTGCACGATGCTCTCGAAGTACTCCGCGAGTGGCGGATTCGCCGTGAGCACCTCGATCTCGACCGGCGTCAACCGGTACTCGTTGGCGAACCGCAGACGCTTGGCGGCCGGGAGCTCCGGCAGATCCTCGCACATGCGCCTGATCCAATCCAGCGACAGCTGGAGCGGCGGGAGATCGGGCTCCGGGAAATACCGATAGTCGTGGCTGGCTTCCTTGCTCCGCGCAGGGCGCACTTCGCCCTTGTTCGCATCCCAGAGCATGGTCTGTTGCGTAACCTCGCCGCCGCGCTCGATCAGCTCCACCTGGCGCGCGAACTCGATCTCGAGCGCACGCTCCACGCCGGAGAAGGAATTGAGGTTCTTCACCTCGGTCTTGGTACCGAGCCTGGTTTCGCCGCGTTTGCGCGCACTCACGTTGGCGTCGACGCGAAGGCTTCCCTCCTCCATGTTCGCGTCGCTCACGCCCGTGTACTCGATCACCTGCTTGAGCGCGCGCAGATACGCGCCCGCTTCGCGCGCCGAGCGCATGTCGGGCTCGCTCACGATCTCGATGAGCGGCACACCCGAGCGATTCAGATCGATCGCCGTCGCGCCCGGGTAACGATCGTGAATGGACTTGCCGGCATCCTCCTCCATGTGCACACGGGTGATGCGCACGGTGATCGGAGTACCATCGGCGTTCGTCCCGATGTCGAGCTTCCCTTTCTCCGCGAGCGGCCTGTCGAACTGCGAGATCTGGTAGCCTTTCGGCAGGTCCGGGTAGAAGTAGTTCTTTCGTGCGAAGATCGAGATCTCGTTCACCGTGCAGGAGAGCGCGTGCGATGCGATCACGGCCAATCGAACGGCTTCCTCGTTCAGCACCGGCAGAGCGCCGGGCAACGCGAGGCACACCGGACACGTGTTCACATTCGGAGCCGCGCCGTACGATGCGCTGCAGCTGCAGAAGGCCTTGGTGCGCGTGAGCAGCTGCACGTGCACCTCGAGGCCAACGACCATCTCGTAGTCATCGACCGCGCTCACGCCGCCTCCGAACGCGCTGCCTCGAGCGCAAACGCGCCCCGAAACATCGTCTGCTCGTCGAAGTGGCGCGCGATGAGCTGCCCGCCGATGGGCAGGCCGTCGATGTCGCCGATGGGCACCGAGATGGCCGGAACACCCGCAAGGTTCGCGGTCGCCGTGAAGATGTCGTTCAGATACATCTCGTACGGATCGGACTTGGCCCCGAACTCGAAGGCGGGCGTGGGGGTGGTTGGCGTGAAGAGCAGATGGACGCCGGAGTCGAACACCTCGTGGAAGTCACGCGCGATGAGCGTGCGGACCTCCTGCGCCTTCTTGTAGTAGGCATCGTAGTAGCCCGCCGAGAGCACGTAGGTGCCGAGCAGAATCCTTCGCGTGACCTCGGGGCCGAACCCGCGTGTCCGCGTCTCCTCGTACATCTCGCGAAGACTGTCGGCCTGCGCGCGCGGTCCGTACCGCACGCCATCGAAGCGGGCGAGATTCGACGACGCCTCCGCCGGCGCGATGATATAGTAGACCGGGATCGCGAGGTCCGTGTGCGGGAGCGAGACATCGCGCACCTCCGCCCCTCGCGAACGGAGCAACTCGAGCGCGGCGTCACAGCGCCGCGCCATGCGTGCGTCGAGTGAGCTCGGGAAGTACTCGCGCGGCCGGCCGATCACGACACCCGCGAGATCCGAGGTCGCCGCGGCGTGGTAGGGCTCCACAGGACAATCGGCGCTCGTGGCGTCGCGCACATCGCGTCCCGCGATCACCTCGAGCGAACGGGCCGCGTCGCTCACCGTGGCACCGAAAACGCCGACCTGATCAAGGGATGACGCGAACGCGACGAGGCCGAATCGGCTCACGCGTCCGTAGGTGGGTTTCACGCCGACGATACCGCAATAGGACGCGGGCTGCCGCACCGATCCGCCGGTCTCGGACCCGAGCGCGATGCGCACGATGCCGGCGGCGACCGATGCGGCCGAGCCGCCGGATGAGCCCCCAGGCACGCGCGTCCGATCGACGGGGTTGAGCACGGGCCCCCATGCGCTGAACTCGTTGGAGCTGCCCATCGCGAACTCGTCGCAGTTCGTCTTGCCGACGAGCACCGCGCCGGCATCCCGAAGTCGAGTGATGACCGTCGCCTCATAGGGGCTCACGTATCCCTCGAGAATCCGCGAGCCGCACGTCGTCTGCAGATGCGTGGTCGCGATGTTGTCCTTCGCGACGAACGGGACGCCGGCGAGCACGCCTGGCGCGCGTCCGGCGTCGACTGCCTTCGCTTCGGCGAGCGCGTGCGCCTCGTCGGTCCAGAGGATGCAATTGAGCCCCGTCGGTCCCGCATCCACCGCGGCCATGCGCTCGAACGCATCGCGGACCGCACCAACCGCGCTCGTGCTCACTCGAGCGACTCGTCGTCGCCGGTGCTCTCGTGCGTGGCGAGGCGCGGCACGAGCAGGAACCCGTCGCGCACCTCCGGCGCGAAGACGTCGAGCGCGTGCACCAGCGGGATCGGCGGCCCGATGTCCATGCGCAGCGGCATCGCCGAGTCGCCGACGCCTTCGGTCCCAATCACACCCGTGGTCTTCACGAGCGCGAGCGCATCCATGTGCGCCAGAATCCCGTTGAGCTGCGCAACGAGCTCCGGCAACTGGCTCTCGGACACGGATAGTCGAGCGAGCGTCGCGACGTGGCGCACGTCATCCGGACCGATGGGCATTACTCGAACCCTCGCTCGAGACCCGCGTATTGCACGACGAGCCGCTTGCTCCCGATCGTCTCGTCGTCGAAGGCAACCGTCACCTTCATGTCGCGCGCAACACCCGAGAGCTCGGTCACCGTTCCCGATCCGAACCGCGCGTGACGCACGCGCTCGCCTTTCACGAATCGAGGAGCATCCTGCGATGCCTCGACGTCGCTCTCGAGCCACGAGCGATCGACCGCGTGCCCCGGACGTCGTACGGACGGAGATTGTGCATACGAGGGCGTGGCACGCGCGCTGCCACGCAGCTTGAACGAAGCGCGGTGTTTCACGAGCTCCGGCGGAATGGGCTGCAGGAAGCTCGACGGAATGCACTGCATCGTCTCGCCATTGCGGCGCCGGCTGCGGGCGTGCGACAGATAGAGAGTCCGCATCGCGCGCGTGATCCCGACGTAGAACAGCCGGCGCTCCTCTTCCATCTCGTCTGGCGTGTCCTGCGCGCGGCGCAGCGGGAAGAGCCCATCTTCGAGTCCCGTGATGAAGACGGCGGGAAACTCCAGCCCCTTCGCATTGTGCAACGTCATCATCGTGATGGCGTCCGCGTTCGGATTCTGGCGATCGACATCCGTGATGAGCGACGCGTGCTGCAGGAAGTGGTCGAGCGGCGTGAGACCGAGCTCTCCGCCCTCGTCCGCCACCGTCTCGGAGGCACCGGCGATCAGCTCCTTCACGTTCTCGATGCGCTCCATCCCTTCCGGTCCTTCGGCTTTCAGGTGATCCGCGAACCGGATTTCCTCGATCACGTTGCGCAGCAGCTCGTCGACGGAACTGTCCTTCGCGCTCTCGCGCTGACGGAGGATGAGCGCGGCGAAGTCGGCGAGTGCCTGTCGGGCCGCAGGGCGCAGCGACGAGAGCCGCGCGGGGTCGGCGGCAATGTCGAGCATCGGACGGCCCGCCTCGCGCGCGATGGCCGCGAGCGTCTCGAGCGTGGCGTCGCCCAGGCCGCGACGGGGCACGGAGATCGCGCGCAGGAAGGCCTCATCATCGGATGGATTCGCGATCAGCTTGAGATAGCTCATCAGGTCGCGAATCTCCCGACGATCGTAGAAGCGCACCGCACCCACCAGGCGATAGGGGATCGCGCGTTTGCGCAGCGATTCTTCCAGCGCGCGGCTCTGTGAGTTCGTTCGGTACAGCACCGCGATCTCGCGATACTCGAGCGCGCGGGGCCCCGTGCTCAGCGTTGCGATCTCCTCCGCAACGAACTCCGCTTCATCGCGCTCATCGAGTGTCGCGACCTGCGTCACCGCGTCGCCCGAGGGGAGCGTGGCGCGCAACGTCTTGCCGCGTCGGCCGACGTTCGCACTGATCACGGCGTTCGCGAGATCGAGCACCTGCGGAGTCGAGCGGTAATTGTCCTCGAGGCGCACCACGGTCGCCGTCGGAAAGTCACGCTCGAAATCGAGGATGTTCCGGATGTCCGCGCCCCGCCATCCGTAGATGCTCTGGTCGTCGTCGCCAACGACGAGCACGTTCCCGTCGGCACCGGCGAGCAGCTTCACGAGCTCGTACTGCGCGCGATTCGTGTCCTGGTACTCGTCGACGAGCAGGAAGCGGAAGCGCTCGCGATACGCGGTCACGCGGTCGGGGTTCTGCTGCAAGACGCGCACGGGGAGCACGAGCAGATCATCGAAGTCCACGGCGTTGGCGTCGCGCAACGTGCGCTCCCACTGATCGTACACGAGCGACGCGGCCTTGCTGAGCGGATCCATCGCGAGCCTGGCGTATTCCTCTGGCGAGACGAGCGCATTCTTCGCGCCCGAGATCGCGCTGCGCAGCGCCTTGGGCGACCACGCCTTGGTCGAGATCTTGAGTCGCTCCATGATGCGCCGCACGGCCGCCAGCGAATCGTCTTCATCGTAGATGGTGAAGCTCGACGTGCGTCCCACGAGATGTGCCTCGCGCCGCAGCATGCGCGCACCGATCGCGTGGAAGGTGCCGACCCACATCCCCGTCGGCATCTCGCCGATGAGCTTCGCGATTCGCTCGCGCATCTCGCCGGCGGCCTTGTTCGTGAAGGTCACGGCGAGAATGTGCGACGGGTCCACGCCATGATGCTCGATCAGCCGCGCAATGCGCGTGGTGAGCACCCGCGTCTTCCCCGAGCCGGCACCGGCGAGTACGAGAATCGGACCTTCGAAGTGGAGAACGGCCTCGCGCTGGGCGGGATTCAGCTTGGCGAGTGCATCTTCGGACACATCAGTGGCGGGGGAGCTGCTCATCCCTGAAGTATAATGTCGAAGGTCGCCCCTTTCTCCGACGGCGTGAGGACGAGACGGCCGCGATGATTTTCCTCCACGATGCGCTTCGCCAGCGACAGCCCGATGCCCCACCCCGACTCCTTCGTCGAGAAGCCAGGCTCGAAGATGCGCGCGCGCATCTCGCGCGGAATGCCCGGGCCATCGTCCGCAACACGGAGTCGCACGCGATCCGCATCGAGACGCTTGGTGGTGATGTACATGCGACCCCCGCGGCCGGCCAACGCATCCAGCCCATTCTTGACGAGCACCTCGAGCGCCCATTCGAGCAACACCTCGTCGCCCTCGATCGTGATTGGCTCGTTGCCGCCGGACGCGACGATGGTGACACGATGCGCGAGTGTGGGCACACGCGCCTGGAAGTAGTTGCCCACACGCACCACGAGCGCGCCCAGATCCACGACGTCCCGGCGCGGCGGGCGCCCGATGCGCTCGAAGCGATGCGACACCCGCTGGAGACGCTCGAGGTCGCCCTCCATGTGCGCGATCGCAGACGTCGACAGCGAATCGACGCTCTGCTCGCGGAGCAGCTCGAGCCACCCGCTCAGACTCGAGAGCGGCGTCGCGAGCTGGTGGGCGGACTCGCGCGCCATGCCCGCCCACACGCGCTCGCGATCGGCGCGGTTGCGTGTACGCAGCGTGTACAATCCCGCGAGGAAGACGAACACGAGCAGCGATGCGAGCACCACGGGGATCACGCGCAGGCTCGTGATCAGCTGGCTGTCGCCGAAGTGCACCATGCCGATGCCGCGCTCGACCACGGGCGGGTTCATGCGATCGAGAAACGGGATGTACTGCCGCACCTTGGGATCGGAGAGCGGCGCCTTGAACGGCAGGTTCGCCGCCGCCGTCGGCACTCCCTTGTCGTCGGTGACGATCACGGGGACCCCGAGTGCGTCTATGCTTCGCGCGAGATCCAGCAGCGCGTCGTTCCCCGCATCCGGCCGCGGATCCGCGAGCGCGCGAAACACGCGCGCGTACATCTGCCCCGACCGCCCCGCATCACGACGCAACTCGAGCACCACGCGACGGGAAAAGAGGATGTACGCGCCGAGCAGCAGCGCGAGCAACACTCCGAGAATGAGCACAGGCGCGCGTCCGCGCATCCGACTACTCGGCTGGGCTCAGGAGATCGCCGCCGAAGTACGGGCGGAGGACGTCCGGGATCGTGACGGTGCCGTCGGGCCGCTGGTAGTGCTCGAGGAGGGCGATGATCGTGCGAGGGAATGCGAGCGCCGAGCCGTTGAGCGTATGTACGAAGCGCGGCTTCTCTCCCGGCGCGGGCCGGTAGCGAATGTTCGCGCGACGAGCCTGAAAGTCGCCGAAGTTGCTGCACGACGAGACCTCGAGCCACTTCCCCACTCCGGGTGCCCACAGCTCGAGATCGTAGGTCTTGGCAGACGCGAAGCCCGTATCGCCGGCGGCGAGCAACAGCACGCGATACGGAAGCTCGAGGAGCTGCAGCACGCGCTCGGCGTGCGACGTCAGTATCTCGAGCTCCGCTGCGGAACGTTCCGGCGTGACGAAGCGCACGAGCTCCACCTTGTCGAACTGATGGACGCGGATCAGCCCACGCGTGTCTTTTCCCGCGGCGCCGGCCTCGCGCCGGAAGCACGGCGTGTACGCGGTGAGCGAATACGGGAGCATGCTCGCCTCCAGAATCTCGCCTCGCAGCAGATTCGTGAGCGGCACCTCGGCGGTGGGGATGAGAAAGAGATCGTCCTCGGTGCGGTAGGCGTCATCCTCGAATTTCGGAAGCTGCCCCGTGCCGGTCATCGTTTCGCGAGTGACGAGAAACGGCACCCATGCCTCCTCGTAACCCTGCTCCCGCGTGTGCAGGTCGAGCAGGAACGACATGAGCGCGCGGACGAGACGCGCACCCTGACGCCGCAGCACGATGAACCCGGAGCCGGAGATCTTCGCACCAGCGGCCAGATCGAGGATGCCGAGCTGCGCACCGATCTCCCAATGCGGTCGCACGTCGCCGCCGGCACGCGGCTCGCCCCACGAGCGCACGACCCGGTTGCTCTCCTCGCCGCCGTCGGGCACATCGGCCAACGGAATGTTCGGCAGCTGCAGGAGAATGTCGTGGAGCTCCTGTTCCCGCACTGCGAGATCGGATTCGAGCGCCTCGATCTCAAGGCCGAGCGCGCGCATGTCGCGAATCAGCTCGCCGGCGCTCTCCTTCTGCTTCTTGAGGCGCGCGACTTCCTGGCTCACCGCATTGCGTTTCGCTTTCTTCTCCTCCGCGCGCTGGATCAGGGCACGGCGCTCCATGTCCAGCAATTCCGCCCGCTCGATGCGCGGCGCGAGCGCGTCGAGCTCACGCCTGCGGCGCATCCCCTCGCGCAACGACTCCGGATTTTCCCGCAACAACCTCAGGTCGTGCACGGTCAGCGTGTGGGAATGCCGTCGAGGAACGAGATGAAGCCGCAGTTCGGATCGTTGCGCATGCGGTACCACATGGTGCGCGGCGTGTGCGGTGCGACTGCCTCGTCGTAGAAGATCGAGTCGATCACGATCTTCGCGTACAGAAACGTCCGCGCCTGCACTCCCTGATTCGCGCACTGCGACGACGTGGACTGGACGAGCAGGACGTCGCCGGCCTTGATGAAGACGGGGAGCGTGTCGTTGTAGCCCGTCGTCGGCGCCTCCGTGATCTGATCGTAGGGTTTGGTCGCGAGCTGGAGTCCGGCCGTGAGCGACACCCCGACCGCGTGAGGAGGGAGCGCGAAGGCCGAGTCGTTGCGGATGTCGAACACCACGTCGTAGTGCTCGCTGGGCGTGGCGATGACGGCGCGCGGAAACGTGATGTTGATGGCGGTTGGTGCGCTCTCGGGCGCGCCCGTGAGGGCGAACACGGCGGCCGTATCGTCGATCGTCGCCAGCGTCGCTTTCGTCTTCAACGGATCGGCGCACGCGACCGCAGCGACGCCGACGCCGAGGACCAGCACCAGAAATCTGACCTTCATGCACGCACGCGCCGTGGGGGAAAAACACACCTGCCGAACGTGAAAGGATAGGGCGCATCCACAGCCAGTTCAAGCTGTTATCCTCGCTTGACTTCGGCCGCCCGCCGCAAGTAGTTTCGCTCACCCATCAGGAGCGTGCATGGCCACCATTCGGGATCTCGTGGGCGCCCTTCGCCAGCGCGAAGGCGTCGACGCGGCCGTCGTGCTCGGCCGCGACGGACTTCTCATCGACAGCGAGACCACCGGCTCGGTCAACGCCGAGAGCGTAGCGGCGCTCGTGCCGTCGATCGTCGCCGCGGCCGAGGAGTTCGGCGTGCACGATTCGCGCGGCGCTCTGACGACGGCGATTCTCGAATACGAGCACGGGATAGCCGTGGTCGCGCTTCTCTCCGCCGACGCAATCCTGCTCGTGCTCGCGCAGCCGTCCGCGAACGTCGGGCGCCTGCTGTTCGAGCTGCGCCGCAATCGCGAGAACATTTCCTCGCTCGTTTGAGATGATCGAGCAGCAGCAACGCATCCATGTGCTCGTGGCCGATGACGAACCGCACATCGGTCGGATCATCAAGATGAAGCTCGAGCAGGGTCCCTTCGCGGTGACGCTCGCCTACGACGGACGCGATGCGCTCGAACAGATGGAGAGCGATCGGGACATCGCGCTGGTGCTCCTCGACGTGATGATGCCGTACATGACGGGACTCGACGTGCTCGCGAAGCTTCGCGGCGATGAGCGCTGGCGCTCGATCCCTGCCATCGTGCTCACCGCGGCGGGCCAGGAGCAGCATCACAAACAAGCCATGGAGCTTGGCGCCAACGAGTTTCTGACGAAGCCGTTCAGTCCGAAGAAGCTCTACGCGCGCGTGGCGGAGCTCACCGGCGTTCCCACCGAGGGGATGGGAGTTTCGGAACGTTGAGCCGCTGGGCGGTGATACTCGCCGGCGGCGTTGGGTCGCGCTTCTGGCCTCTGAGCACTCCACGGCGTCCGAAGCAATTGCTCCCGCTCATCACCGAGTCGCCGCTCCTCGCGGACACCGTCGCTCGGCTCTCGGAGCTCGTGCCGCCGGAGCGCACGCTGGTGGTGACCAATGCGTCGCTTGCGATCGCTGTGCGTGCGCTCCTCCCCCAGCTCCCTGCCGACAACGTGATCGCCGAGCCGCGCGCCGCGGGCACCGCACCCGCACTCGCGTGGGCCGCAGCCGCCATCGCGCGTCGCGGACGACCCGAGGATGTGATGATCTGCGTGCACGCGGACTGGGCGATTGGAAACGACGCGGCGTTTCGCGCGACGCTCGCCCGCGCCGCAGCGCTCGCCGAGCGCGAGCACAGCCTCGTGACGGTGGGGATCGTGCCCGCACGTCCCGATCCCGGGTTCGGGTACATCGAGCCCGGAGAGCCCGTGAATGGCGCCGCGTCCGAGGGCGCGCGACACGTCGCACGGTTCGCCGAGAAGCCGAATCGGGAAGCCGCCGCGCGCATGGTGGCGAGTGGGTACCTGTGGAACTCGGGGATATTCGTGTGGCGGGCAGGTGATTTTCTGGCCGAGGTTCGAGCGCGCGCGACGGAGGTCGCGCCGAGTTTGCCGCTCGCGGAGTCGGGAGACATCGCGGGCTTCTTCACGGCGGTCACTCCGATCTCGGTGGACGAGGGTGTGCTCGAGCGCAGCCCGCGCGTGCTCGTCATTCCGGGCGACTTCGGCTGGGATGACGTCGGCACCTGGGCCGCGCTGCACCGCGTGCGCAAGCGCGACGACAGCGGCAACGCGACGTTCGGCGACGTGCACGCGGTGCAGGCGTCGAACAACGTGGTGCACGCGGAGGCGGGAACCGTCGTGCTCTACGGCGTGAGCGACCTCGTGGTCGTCGCGCGGGAGGGACTCACACTCGTGACCACGAAGGAACGTGCAGCGGAGCTGAAGCTGCTGCTCGATGTCCTTCCCGCATCCGTCCGCGAGCGCTCGTGACGCAGCTCTATCTCTACGACGATGCGATCGCGCGGAGCTTCGAGCCGTTCGCGCTCACGAGGCCATTCGGCGAGATGCGCGCGGGCATCGCGCTCGGGCGCGCGCGCTGGGAGCGCGCGACGGCTGCGACGGCTGCCGGCTTCATTGGCGCCGCACATCTCCGCGATTTCGAGGAGACGGATGCTCCGCCCGCCGCGGGCGACATTCGCGCCGGCTCCATCATCGCGAATAGCAGGTGCCTGGTACCGCTGGGCTGGAGCGCGCACGAGGCCGATGTTTGGACGTGCGATGGCGAGATCGCCGCCGTGCGCATCGCG
>DATGDQ010000319.1:0-4701 GCA_035310785.1 Gemmatimonadaceae bacterium
GCCGCGCGGAGGTCTGCATCGTCGAGCTGTCCAGCCCCACTCGAAACGTGTGCGACACCGGGTTGTAGCTGCGCGAGAGGCGCTGCTGGTTCGCGTCGAAGCGGGCGTTCGCCTGATAGAGCAGTGTCGCGGCCGCCGCGCCGATCGTGACCGTGCCCGCATCGTAGCGCAGCACGACGTGCAGACTGTCTGCGGAGCCGCGCGGCCGGCTGGCGGTGAGGGAGCGCCAGCTGCGCGCGTCCGCAGCCGGACCGCCGAGCGCGAAGAGCGAGACCAGCGCGAGCAGGAGCGATCTCATTGCTCGCTCGCCCGCGGAGCCGGTGTCGGTCTACGCGCCGCGGCGACGCCGGACACCGGAGTGGGTGTCTGCCACGCATATTCCTCGGTGGGCGGCGCGGAGACGCGTGGCGGGCTGATCGCGGCGCGCGTGCCGGCTCGCGTGATTATGGTCGCGCCGAGCCCGACGGTTGCTGCGATCCACGTGCTGAGAAATGCGAGCAGTCGCAGCACGCCTCCAGCCATGCCGAGGAACGACGCGCCGCCCGCGAGCAGCCAGAGCACGAGGAATACCGACAGTCCGGCGATGAGATGGGAGACGATGGGCCGCTCGCCCACGGTGCCCTCGTCGCGCATGATCGCGTCTCCGGTGAGGAGCGACATTGCGAGGAATCCGAGATCGAGCGCGCCCAGCACGGCGAGCGCGAACGCGACGGCTGCGAAGGGGATGAGCAGAATTCCGACGACCGTGATTGCGAGTGCCACCATCGAGAGCAGGAAGAGCGGCAGGGCGGCAATCTCTCCGAGCAGGCCGACGACGAACGAACGCGAGAAGTCGGTTCGGATGGTGGTGGCAATCGTTTCCAGATGCGTCCGCGCGCCGATCGCGACTGCCAGTGCCATCGCGACGAGAATGAGGTAGCAGACGACGGCGAGGGAGAGTCCGCGTTTGGTCGCCTCCGCGGGCGTGAGACGAACGCCGGCGATCGGCCCGACGCTGAACGCGCTGATCGAGCGCGTTTCGCCATCGACCGTGCCGCCGGCCATGCGCACCTGGCCGCCAACCGACAGCGCGTCGCCTCCCACGTGGCCACCGGGCAGGACAACGACGTCGCTGCCGATCGCCACCGCGTTGCCATCGACGGTTCCGCGAATCTCGAGCGGCCCATGCCAGCTCGCGGCATCGCCGGTCAGGTGCTGCGCGCTCTCGATCGTTCGCGCGCCGGAGGAGATGGCCTGGCGGTCGAGCGACATCCCGTTCGCATCGCGGTGCAGCGAATCGAGCGCCGCGGCGAGGGGATCGCGCGCAGCAGCGCTGTCGGCCTTCGTCTGAGCGGACAGCTCGTACGACGAGATCGTGCCCGACAGCAGTGCCAGCGCGAGCCCGAGCCGCAGTGCGCGGCGCACGCTAGCGGCTGCGCGCACGGACGGCCGCCACGCGAATCATTGCTGCGGCAGCGGCGCCGGTGACGATCACCAGGAGTGCTGCGGTGGCGAGTCCGAGCGCACCACCCGCGAGCAGGGGCTGCGCCGCATCTCCGAAGATTGCAGTTATCGCGCTCCCCAGCGCGCCGAACGCCGCGATGCGCATGCGGTCGAGCACGAGATCGGCCGTGAACATGACCGCATCGATGCGCGAGAATGCCCACACCGAGACGAGGGTCAGCACGATTGCGATGGACGCGAACATGCCCGCCGCCGCAACGCGCAACGCGCGCGACTGCGGGATGAGCCCCCGCACGCTGTCGAGAAGAGCCACGTGCCACGGCACGAACAGCTGCACGCGCGACATCACGCGGCTCGCGAAGAGGGGCGAGGGCGCGATGTGTGGCAGATGCTCGAGCTTCCGCACCAGGGCACGTGCGCTTTCGAGCTCGTTGCTGCACGTGGGACAGCTCCGGACGTGCGCCTTCAGCGGCGGCGTCCCGAATCCGACCTCGCCGTCCAGCAACAGGTCGATCTCTTCAGGCAGTAGGTGTCGTTCCACTGTTTTCCTCCACTGGGCCATACGGCGCGCGGTTGGGGCGGGTTTCAGAGCCGGCTCGGCAGAACGGGTCCGTGCAGGGGGTCATTCTCGCAGGTCCTCCAGCGCCTCCCGGAGCTCGTGCCGGGCGCGGTGGATGTAGGTCTTGACGGTGCCCAGGGGCAGGTCGAGGGTCGCAGCGATCTCCTCGTAGGAGCGCCCCTCGACATGGCGCAAGAGGATACAGGACCGGTATTCGGGACGGAGCCTCGCTATCGCCAGCTCGATCGCGCTCCCCAGCTCGCGGGACTCCATGGCCTCGAGCGCGGACTCGCCTCTCGATTCGACGTCGAGTGAGGTGGCCTGCGCCTCTGCGGCCGTCTGGGCGTGTGGAGAGCCGTCGAGGCTCACCGTGGCGAGCTGGCGCTTCCGCAGATGGTCGATGGTGACGTTGTTCGCGATCTTGAACAGCCAGCTCGAGAGTTTGAACTCGGGCCGGTAGCGATCGATGTTGTTGAGCACCTTGATGAAGGTGTCCTGCGCCAGGTCCTCCGCCGTCTCCCGGTCGCGCACCATCCGGAAGATCAGCGAGAAGACGGGCCGCTCGTATCGCCGCACCAGCTCCCGAAATGCCGGCTCACGCCCCTCTTTCGCGAGCGCGGCGACATCGGCATCCGGGAGGTTGCGGAGATCGAGAGCGAGTGCCATTCAGTGGGTGAAAGAGACAGCGCACGACATCTCGCTCCTCGCGTGTAAGGTAAGGCGCGCTCTCGGGGTGAGCCAGCACGAGGAGCAGCATCGCGCTTGCGCACGTCATCCGCGCCCGGCACTTTTCGCTGAATGTCCACCGTAACCGAGGAGGAAGAGGCACTCTCCGCGGCCGCTGGCGGACGCGCCAAGCGTGCGTACGTGCGGCGCATTTTTTCCGAGATCGCGCCTCGCTACGATCTTCTCAATCACGTGCTCAGCGCCAACATCGATCGCGGTTGGCGCAGGCGGGCGATCGCGGCGCTCCTGTGGCAGCGCAATCCTCGCGGCACGTACGTCGATCTGTGCGCGGGCACGCTCGACATCGGCGCGGCAATCGCTCGCGAGACGTCCTTCCAGGGACAGATCATCGGCGCCGATTTCGCGGAACCGATGCTGCGCGCAGGCGCCGCGAAGACGCGCGCACTGGCGGTGCGACCGGTCGTGGCAGACGCGCTGCGGCTTCCGCTCCCCGACGCGAGCTGCGCCGGCATCATCGTCGCCTTCGGCGCGCGCAACTTCGACGATCTCGATGAGGGACTCCGCGAGATGCGTCGCGTGACGGCTCCCGGCGGGCGCATCGTCGTGCTCGAGTGCTCCACGCCGCGCTCGGCGGCCATTCGCATCCCCTATCACCTCTACTTTCACCACGTGCTGCCCGTGATCGGGCGACTGGTGAGCGGGCACCGCACGGCGTATCGATACCTGCCCGGCTCGGTCGACAATTTCCCCGACGGCGATGCGCTCGCACGACGCATGCGCGATGCCGGCATTGCGAACGTGCAGTGGGAGCCGCTCACCTTCGGCATCTCGGCGCTCCACTACGGTGAGCGCGCCGCATGAGCATCGACAGCATCTCCGAATTCATCACCCGGATCGACGCCATCGGTGAGCTGGTGCGCATCGCGCATCCCGTGCGCGCCGAGCTCGAGCTCTGCGAGATCGCCGACCGCGTGATGAAGAGCGCGGACGGCGGGCAGGCGCTGCTCTTCGAGCACGTGATCCTGCGCGACGGCTCGCGTTCCGCCTATCCGGTCGCGATCAATCTCTTCGGCTCGATGAAGCGCATGTCGCTCTCGCTCGGGGTGAGCGACCTCGATGAGATCGGCGCGCGCATCACCGAGCTCCTGCAGATGAAGGTGCCCGACGGGTTGATGGGCAAGCTCTCGATGCTGCCCAAGCTGTTCGAGATCGGAAAGTTTCCGCCGCGCGTGAAGAGCGGGCCGGCAGCCAGTCAAGCCGTCGTCTGGCAGGGCGGGGACATCGATCTCTCGAAGCTGCCGATCATCACCTGCTGGCCCGATGACGGCGGCCCGTACATCACGCTGCCGATGGTGATCTCGAAGGATCCCGCGCGCGGCATCCGCAACGTGGGCATGTATCGCGTGCAGCAGATGAGTCGCGACACGCTCGCGATGCACTGGCAGCGCCACAAGGTGGGCGCGGCGCATTGGCGGGAGATGGCGGAGCGCGGGGAGAAGATGCCCGTGTGCATCGCGATCGGCGCCGACCCTGCGAGCGTCTACTCGGCGTCCGCGCCGCTGCCGCCGACGATCGACGAATTCCTCTTCGCGGGATTTCTGCGCAAGGAGCCGGTCAGGCTCGTCAAGGCGCTGACGTGCGATCTCGAGGTGCCGGCCGAGGCGGAGTTCGTGATCGAGGGATTCATCGACCCAGCGGAGGCCCTGGTGACGGAGGGACCGTTCGGCGATCACACGGGGTTCTATTCGCTCGCCGATCTGTATCCGCTCGTGCACGTCACCGCGATCACGATGCGGGAGCATCCCGTGTACGCGACGACGATCGTCGGGCGCCCGCCGATGGAGGATTTCTATCTCGGGCATGCGACCGAGCGGATCTTTCTTCCGTTGCTCAAGCTCACGGTGCCGGAGATCGTCGACTATCACATGCCGGCCGAGGGGATCTTTCACAATCTCGTGTTCGTGTCGATCGACAAGCAGTATCCCGGCCAAGCGTACAAGGTGATGAACGCG
>DATGDQ010000320.1:0-2871 GCA_035310785.1 Gemmatimonadaceae bacterium
CGGCTTGCCGCCGAGCGCGATCTGCTCGAGCTGGAGGAGGGGCGCTGATGCCTCACAACGAAGGCTATTACTACGCGGCTTACTTCGCCGCGATCGGCATCTACACCCTCTACACGATCAGCGTGTGGCGACGACGCCAGAGCGTGGCGCTGCGTCGAATCGCGCTCCGGCGCGGGCGCTGAGCGCGTCGCGCGTCGCTCGCTCGCGCTCCACGCGCAGGCGCCCGTGAGCTCCGGCGTGGTGTACCTCGTGGGCGCGGGTCCCGGCGATCCGGGACTTCTCACCGTGCGCGGCCGCGAGCTCCTGGCGTCGTGTGACACGATCGTGTACGACGCGCTCGTGAATCCGCTCCTCGTCGATGCCGCGTGGATCGGACGCGCGAGCGAGGCGGAGAAGATCTTCGTCGGCAAGCGGGGCGGCGCTCCCTCGATGGAGCAGGATGCGATCACGGCGCTGCTCGTGCGGCTCGCGCGCGATGGGAAGCGCGTGGTGCGCTTGAAGGGCGGCGATCCGATGGTGTTCGGCCGCGGAGGCGAAGAGGCGATCGCGCTCGCGGCGGCGGGGCTCACGTTCGAGGTGGTGCCGGGCGTCACCGCGGGAGTCGCCGCGCCCGCGTACGCGGGCATTCCGGTCACGCATCGCGGCGTCTCGACCTCTGTCACGTTCATCACTGGCCACGAAGATCCCGGCAAGGACAGGGACCAGACCGATTGGTCGGCGCTCGCGCGCGCGGGTGGCACGCTCGTGCTGTACATGGGCGTAAGCCGGCTCGCGAAGATCGCGACCGCGCTCATCGATGGTGGCCGCGCTTCGGACACGCCCGCGGCGGTCATCGAGTGGGGCACATATCCGCGGCAGCGCACCGTCACCGCGACGCTCGCTTCGCTTGCGGAGGTCGCGGCGCGCGAGAAGATCATCGCGCCCTCGATCGCGATCATCGGTGACGTCGTGAAGCTACGCGGCGAAATGCGCTGGTTCGATCGGCGTCCGCTGTTCGGCTGTACGATCGTCGTCACGCGTGCGCGCGAGCAGGCGTCGCATCTCCGCGCCATGCTCGAGATCGCGGGCGCGCGCGTGATCGAGGCGCCGGCCATTCGCATCGAGGCGCTCGATCAGGGGCCGCTGTACTCGGCGCTCGGGAACCTTGCCGGCTACGACTGGCTCGTCGTGACCAGCCGCAACGCGGTCGATCTGCTGTGGGCGGCGGTGCGCGAGCTCGGTCTCGATGCGCGCGCGTTCGCGTCGGCGGAGCTGTGCGCCGTGGGGCCCGCGACGGCGGATGCGCTCCTCGCGCACGGGCTCGCGGTGGATGTCATTCCCGATCGGTACGTGGCCGAGGGTGTGATCGAGAAGCTGCGCGAGCGCGATGACGTTCGCGGCGCGCGAGTGCTGTTCGTGCGCGCGGCCGGCGCGCGCGAGCTGCTCCCCACGGCGCTGCGCGACATGGGCGCGAACGTAGACGAGGTCGAGATCTATCGCACCGTTCCCGATCTCTCGGGCCTCGACACCCTTCGCGATGCGCTCGACGCGGGCGCCGTCGACGTCGTCACGTTCACCTCCGCGTCCACCGTCCGCCACTTTGTGGACGCACTCGGCGCCGAGCGGGCGCGCACCGTGCGCGGGGCGTCGATCGGCCCGATCACGAGCGATGCGGCGCGCGAGCTCGGAGTTCCGGTGGCGATCGAGGCGGTGGAGTCGACCATTGCGTCGCTCGTGCAGGCGATCACGACGCACCTCGCTCGCTAGCCATTACCCCTCGAGCGGCTCAACTTTCGCACATGAAAGCCTCCGTCCGAATCGCGACGCGCGCCTCCGAGCTCGCGCTTCGGCAGGCGCGCGTGGTGCAGTCGGCGCTCGAGGCGGCGGGCGTGAGCGCGGAGCTCGTCACGTTCAAGACCATCGGCGACAAGAAGCTCGACGAGTCGCTCAGCGCGATCGGCGCGAAGGGACTGTTCACGAAGGAGCTCGAGGATGCGCTCGCCGCGCGGAAAGTGGACTGCTGCGTGCACTCGCTCAAGGATCTTCCCACGGAGATGCCCACCGGTCTCTCGCTCGTGGCCATGCTCCACCGCGAAGATCCGCGCGATGTGCTCGTGGTGAACGACACGCTCGCCGCCGAGTCGCTGGATGAGCTGCCGCGCGGGAGCCGGGTCGGCACCTCGAGCCTCAGGCGGCGCGCGCAGCTCTTGCACCGGCGCGCGGATCTCGAGGTGGTGGAGCTGCGCGGCAACGTTCCGACGCGCCTGCGCAAGGTGGACGAGGGCCAGGTGCACGCCGCGATACTCGCGGGCGCGGGGCTCAAGCGGCTGGAGGCGGAGCAGCGCATCGATGCGTGGCTCGATGTCCCCGATTGGCTGCCCGCGGCGGGGCAGGGCGTGATCGCAGTAGAGGCGCGCACGGGCGATGCGCGCATGGCCGAGCTACTCGCGCCGCTGCATCACGCGCCGAGCGCCTTTGCTGCGGATGCCGAGCGCTCGTTGCTCGCGGCGCTCGACGGCGGGTGCCAGGTGCCGATCGGAGCGCTGCTCGTTGGCGAGGGGCCGGAGGCGGTACTCCACGCGCTCGTGAGCGACCTGCACGGCAAGCGCATGGTGCGCGGATCGCTCGCGATCCGCACGCAGTCGGCTAGCGAGGCGGGGAAGGCACTGGCGGCGACGATGCGGGCCGATGGCGCGACCGAGATCCTCGCGTCGATGCGCGAAGGAAACGCGAAGATACCCTCGCCACAGCCGGAGTAAGCCGTGCGCACATTATTTGACCTGGTCAACTATTAGCACATGCCCTCTTTTCCCGACTACCGTCCGCGCAGGCTTCGACGCACCGAATCGCTGCGGCGCCTGATTCAGGAGACGCATCTCTCCGCCTCCCAGC
>DATGDQ010000321.1:0-4910 GCA_035310785.1 Gemmatimonadaceae bacterium
AGTCGCCGAGGATCTGAAACTCGATGTGCCGAGGCCGCGCGAGATACTTCTCGACGTACACATCACCGCTGCCGAAGGCCGATAGCGCCTCTGATCGCGCCAGCTGGAAGGCCCGCGAGAAATCCTCGGCATCGGTCGCCACCCGCATCCCTTTTCCGCCCCCACCGGCAGCGGCCTTGATGATCACGGGGAACCCGATCTCGCGCGCGAACCCGAGCGCCTCGTCCACCTCTTCCACGGGGCCGGGCGTGCCCGGCACGATCGGAACACCGACATCGGCCATCGTCCGGCGCGCGGTCGCCTTGTCGCCCATCAGCCGGATCTGCTCCGCGGTCGGACCGATGAAGGTGATGTTGGACGCCGCGCACGTCTCCGCGAACTCGGCGTTCTCGGCGAGGAAGCCGTAGCCGGGATGGATGGCATCGGCACCGGTAATCTCGGCGGCCGCAATCAGGCGCGGAATCTTGAGATACGATTCCCGCGCCGGTGCGGGGCCGATGCAGACATCATCGTCGGCGAAGCGGACGTGGAGCGACTCGCGATCGGCTTCCGAGTAGACGGCCACCGTCTGAATGTCGAGCTCGCGGCACGCGCGGATGATGCGAAGCGCGATCTCGCCGCGATTGGCGATCAGAACTTTCTTGAACATCAGTTGGTGTACCCGGCGTGGCGGCGCGACTGGCCCGCCGTGCTGTCAGCCATCGCCATCGCGTTGAAAGTCGTCCCAGCTCGTGTCGCTGGAGCCCTCGACACCTTGCGCACGGAGTGCAAGCTCGCTCGGGTTGGTGGCGAAGAATAACGCGTTCTCGTAGCTAATGACACCACGAGTGTACCACTGCATGAGCGATTGGTCGAAGCTCTGCATCCCGTACTGCACCGTGCCTTCCTTGATCAGATCCGGAATGTCGAGCGACTTCGTCATGTCGCGAATCTGATCGCGCACGGCGGCGGTGTTGATCAGGATCTCGACTGCCGGAACGCGACCGGGCTTGTCGGAGCGCGGCACAAGACGCAGCGAGATGACCGCGGAGAGCGCGCTCGCGAGCGTGAAGCGCACCTCGTTCTGCTGGTGCGGCGCGTAGAAGGAGAGCACGCGATTGATCGTCTGCGTCGCATCGGTGGTGTGCAGCGTCGAAAACACGAGGTGACCCGTGTCCGCCGCCTTGAGCGCGACCTCGAGCGTTTCCGTGTCTCGAATCTCACCGATCAGAATGACGTCGGGGTCCTGCCGCAGCACGCGGCGCAGCGCGACACCGAAGCTCCCGGTATCCGCGCCCACCTCGCGCTGGTTGATGCTGGAGTTGATGTCGCGATGCAGGAATTCGATCGGATCCTCGATCGTGATCACGTTCGCGTGCCGCTTCTGGTTGATGTGCTGCAGCATCGCCGCGAGCGCAGTGGACTTTCCGGAGCCCGTGACGCCGGTGACGAGCACGAGTCCGCGCGGGCGCAGCGCGATGTCCTCGACCACCTTGGGAAGATTGAGCTCGGTGGATGTCTTCACCTGGTACGGCACCGCGCGCATGGCGTACGCGATCGTGCCGCGCTGCTGGTAGACGTTCACGCGAAAGCGCCCAATGCCTGGAACGCCGATCGCGAAGTCGGCTTCCTTGGCTTCGGCGAACTCCTTCACCTGCTTCGGCGTCATGATCTGCTCGGCCAGCGCCTTGAGATCTTCGGGCTTGAGCGGCGGCAGCTCCATCGTCATGAGGTCGCCGTTCACGCGCAGCACCGGCGGCCGGCCCACCTTCAGGTGCAGATCGGACGCGTTGTGCTGAATCATCTTCTGCAGCACCGCCTTGAAGTTGAACGAGGCGGGCGTCGCGGGAACCGGGATGTCCACCTGCGCCGGTACACGTGGCGTCGGCGCTGCTGGAGCATCGGTCTTGGGCGGCAGAGTTGTCGGATTAGCCATTCGGGTCGACGCGGAAGAGGACCTGCCCGTACTCGACCGGATGCGCGTCCGCAACGAGGACCTCCCGCACCACGCCCGAGTATTCGGACTCGATCTCGTTCATGATCTTCATCGCCTCGATGATGCAGAGGATCTGCCCTTTCTCGACGCGAGCCCCCTCGATGACGTATGGCGGAATTCCCGGCTCAGGCGAGCGATAGAAGGTGCCCACCATCGGCGACTTCACCTCCAACAGCTTCGCTTTCGGAGCCTCCGCCCTGGCAGATCCGTCTTCTTCGGTCGAAAGGGTTACCCCTTCCGACGGGGTAAGTCGACTGTTCGTAACGGTCTGGGGAATTATCGCCGGGAGTGGCACGGCAGGGGCCACCATGGCGGCCCCCCGCTGCTGCGGGGTCTTGGAGATGCGCAGCTTCATCCCCTTGTCCGTCGAAATCTCGATCGAGTCGACCGATGATCCGTCGAGCAGCTCGACGATCTTTTTTACGTAGCGTAAGTCGATCATAGTCCGATTCGGGTGATCGCTCGCGTGATCGTCACGCGATTTCCATCAGATCGCGAGGAAACGACGTCAAGATGCGCGGTCCTGAAGGGTCGAGAACGACATCATCCTCGATACGTACGCCGCCCCACCCGGCGCGATAGATCCCTGGCTCGATCGTGACCACCGCATGTGCAGGCAGCGGCGCCTCCGCGGTTTTCGACAATCGTGGTGCTTCGTGTACTTCGAGTCCGATTCCGTGGCCGAGGCTGTGTCCGAAGGCATCACCCTGGCCGCGCTGTTCAATGTACTGCCTGGCCAGTGCGTCGGCATCTCGCCCAGTCATTCCCGCGCGCACGTGCGTCGACGCATGCGCGTTCGCGCCGCGAACGATGTCGTAGACCTCACGCTGTTCATCCGTGGCGCGTCCGATCACGAAGGTTCGCGTCACGTCCGAGCAGTACCCGCCGACAATCGCACCGAAATCGATGAGAAGGAAGTCTCCAGCGGAAACCTGGCGCTCGGCGGCACGCGCATGTGGGAGCGCGGCACGCGGACCGGAGGCAACGATCGTTTCGAAGGGAAATCCCTCGCTTCCCTCGGCGCGCAGCGAGTGCTCGAGGACGCCGGCGATCTCCAGCTCCGTCATCCCCGTGCGCACTCGTGCCACGGTGCGCTCGAGTGCACGATGCGCGACGTCAGCCGCATCCGTGATGCGATCGACCTCCTGCGGATCCTTCCGCTCGCGCAGCGTCTCGACGAGCTCGTTCGTCGGGCGCCACTGCCACCGCGCGCCGGCGTTCAGCAATCGCTCGAAGTCGCGGTGCAGGAGGTGTGCGGATTCGAAGCCGATGAGCTTCACGCCGGCGAGCTCGGGGAGCAGTTGCCAGAGCCCTGTCCAGAGACTCGAAGGCTCGATCGCCACACGGGCGAAATCGCCGACTTCATCGCGCACCTGTGTCGCATAGCGGAAGTCGGTGATGAACAGCGTGTCGCGAGCGGTCACGAGCACCAACGCGCTCGAGCCGGAGAAGCCGGTGAGATAGCGGATGTTCGGAAGGCTCGTCAGCAGAACCGCGTCGAGATGAGCAGCGAGCAGTGCTTCGCGGAGCGCGGTGCGTCGCTCCGGGCGGCGGTCAGACACGGGGCTCGAGCCGCGCCACGAGCCCACGAAGCGCGAGCTCGTACCCGATCGGGCCGAAGCCGCAAAGCAGTCCGACGGCGCTGCTCGCGAGCACCGAGTGCCGGCGCTCGGGCTCACGCGCGAAGATGTTGGACAGGTGCAGTTCCACGAACGGCACTTCCGCGGCAGCGAAAGCGTCGCGGATGGCGAGACTCGAGTGCGAGTACGCCGCGGCATTGATCAACGCACCCTGCGCACGCCCACGCAGCCCGAGAATGACGTCCACGAGCTCGCCCTCTCCGCTCTTCTGCGCGAACTCGAGCTCGACGTTCAGCTCCTTCGCCGTCTTGCGAAGTCTCGCCTCGATGTCGGCGAGTGTTTCCGTGCCGTAGATCGCTGGCTCGCGCGTGCCGAGAAGATTGAGACTCGGACCATTCAGCACCGCGATCCGCACTATTTTTTCAGTCCGTCGAGCCATTCGTGGAACAGCTCGAGATCGGACTGCGAGTCTTCGACGAGCGATGCCGTCTGGACGGACGCATCGTTCTTTCCGTTGGCGGAGCCGCTGCCGCTCTCCCGATTCGCGAAGAACTCGTCGAACGACACGTTGGGCTGGCTCGCCCGCGCATCTCCCTCGCTTCGCGCACGCGAGCTCTGGAACACCGCATCGAGCGAGAGCGCCTCGGAGGCGGCGCGCGTGGGCTGGCCGGCTGGCCCGGTGGGCTCCGGTGTGAATTCCTCCGAGAACGCGCTCGCGAGCGCCGCTGCCGCGCGCTCGTCCGTCTCGGCGACCGTCGGCTTGCCCGAGAACAGCGTTTCGAGCGCCGAGCGATCGTCGTCGCTCACCGTCGTCGGAGGTTGCGGCGCGGCTGCCGGCGCAGCTTCGGGCGGAGCCTCCGATGCAGCTTCCGACGCAGCTTCCGGGGCAGCTGCCGAAGCCACGATTGGCGCGGCCTCGGGAGCGGCACTCGGCTCTTCCTCCGCCGGAGCCGCCGGCGCCGCCGGCTCGCTCGGCGACGGCGTTTCCATCGAGCGGACACCGTTCACGCCGGCCGGGCGACGCGAGGCGAACGACGAGAAGAACGCGCGAATCGATTGCGTGGAGCTATTCCGATTCTTCGCGGCGTTGATGACCTCTTCCGAGATCGACGCGATGAGCGGGATGCTCGAATGCGCGCCGCGCTCCAGCGCGGCTATCCGGTCGGCGTAGGACGTGTCCTCCGGATTCTTCGCTGCAAGGTGACGATAGACGTAGATGGCCTGCTCGATGTGCCCTTGCTCGCGAAGCAGTTCCGCGCCCGACTCGGTCATCATGAGATCCGGGAGCAGCGCGTCCGATGAGGTCCGAGTGCTCAAGTCGAGCATGCGCCCGACGGTCGGATCGTAGACTTCCT